>CAZQSV010000021.1:0-6784 GCA_964596305.1 Candidatus Woesearchaeota archaeon | reverse complement strand
CCATAGAAAACCTTAAAAACAGCCTTATTTTTAAATATCTGAGAAGTATTGATAATAGTATATTAGTATTAATTCACTTTCACAAGATCATCACACTCATTTGCATTAATTTTTGCAAAAGCGTAGAAGAAAGTTTTCAAATATTTCTCATGAAATCATTATGATTTCAATTAATTAAAATAAATAGGAGTAAAAATGGCAAAAATAAGTCCAGTATCGATTAAATACATGATACATGCAAACTTTCGTGTAGAAGGAGCTCTGGAAAAGTCTGACATAATCGGAGCTATTTTTGGACAGACAGAAGGGCTTCTCGGTGCAGACCTTGAAATGAGAGATTTGCAGAAAGAAGGAAAAATTGGCAGAATTGAAGTTGAATTAGAAAGAAAAAACAGGATAACTTTAGGCGAAATTAGGATACCAACAGCCCTTGACCAGTCAGAAACTACTTTAATCGCTGCTGCAGTTGAAACTATAGAGAAGATTGGTCCTTGCGATGCTCAGGTTGAGGTTGAAAGGATTGAAGATGTCCGCGGCAGCAAAAGAGACTATATTATTGAAAGAGCTAAGAAACTCATGGCAGATTTCGGAAGCAGGACTGACTCAAGAGAGATTTCAAAAACAGTAAAAGAATCTGCAAGAACTGCAGATGTTAAAGAATATGGAAAAGAAAAACTCCCTTGTGGGGACATTTCTGAAAAAGAAATAGTTGTTGTTGAAGGTCGTGCTGATGTTCTAAACCTTTTAAGAACAGGCGTGAAAAACGTAATATCTATGAACGGAACCAAGCTGCCTGACAGCATTAAGGATTTGTCTGAGGAAAAGGAAATAACTCTTTTTGTTGATGGAGACAGGGGTGGAAAATTAATTATTCAGAATGTGCTTGACAATGCTAAGATAAAGAATATTTGCGTTGCCCCTGATGGCAAAGAAGTTGAAGAGCTTTCAGGAAAAGAAGTTCTTCAGACATTGAGGAAGAAAATTCCTGTGGATGAATTTCTTGAAAGAAGCAAGTATGAAAAGAAAAGAAATGGATACAAAAGGGAAACAAGAGCCAGAACAGCTAAAAGTTCTGGTTCTCCTACATCCATTAACGAAGAAACTAAATCAAAAATAAAAGAAATCGCAGAAAAAAACAAAGGAAAAGGAAAGGCATTATTTCTAAACAATAATTTGGAAGAAGTAAAGAGAATTTCTTCAAGAGCTATCACAATTACATTAAAAAAATCAAGTGAAAAACCATTTATAATAATCATTGATGGAGCAGCAACCAAGACCACAATAAGTTCTGCAGAAGAATCAGGAGTTAAGGCAATTGCAGCAAGAAATTTCACAAGCACTAACACAAAGATTGATCTGATTGGATTTTAGAAAATTTATTTCGGTGGGGAATTTTTTAAGGATTATTAAGGAATTAACTAAATGTTACTAACAGTTAGTACTGTACAATGAACCTTTTATGTTATCACAATAAAGTTTATAAGGGGCTTTAATGAGATAATTACAAGAAGACCTAGTCTTCAATTAAAAAATAAATTACAAAAGAAAAAAATGAACATGAAAAAACTTTTGGTTTTTTTCGTGGCACTTGTGAGCGTATTTCTTATAGCTAGCACTGTAAGCGCTACTAATGAAATTGCAAACGATTCCACACTTACTATTGAAGTTAACGGAATTGATGCTGATGACAACCCTTCAATAGTTGTTGGAGAGACAATTTTTGTAAGAGTTGAATTTGACGCAGTTGTTAATGCGCAAGATATTACAGTGGAAATAGAGCTTGAAGGTAACAAAAAGGACGTAGATGCAGAGACATCTTCTTTTGATGTTGAAGCAGGAAACAGATACCACAAGACACTTGCTCTTGAGGTTCCTTTTGACCTTAAAGACTCCATTAGCGGCTATGCAGAGCTTAACATAAAGATTTCTGGAGACGGATTGAAAGACACTTTTGAAAAATCTCTGAGAGTTCAGAGAGAACCATACAGTGTGAAAATCTTGTCTGTAGAAGTTCCTCAGAAAGTTAGTGCTGGAGAACTTATCCCAGTTGACATTGTTCTGAAGAACCTTGGTTACAATGACATTGATGATTTGTTTGTAACAGCAAAAGTTTCTGCTTTAGGAATTGAAAGAACATCTTTCTTCGGAGATATTGTCTCCCTTAGATGTGATGAAGAAATGGAATCTGAAGAGAACTTGGGTATTAACATTACAAGAAAGTGCTTTGAAGATGAAAGAGATACTATAACAGGAAGAATCTTCCTTCAAATGCCCTATGATGTTGAACCAGGTATATATGCTCTTGAAGTTGAAGTAGAAAATGACGACACTGTTTCAAGTAAGGCTGTTCAGCTTGTCACAAAGAACTCTTTCCCTAATGGAAACTTCATTGTTTCTGACGGAAAGCTTCTTATTGTGAACCCTACAAACAAAATTGTGGTTTACAGGCTTGTTCCTCAGTCAACAGATGATGTATCTGTAAGTGTATCTGAAACTCTTGTTTCAGTTACTGCAGGATCAAGTAAGACTGTGATTATAGATGCTGAATCCAATACTGCTGGGACATATACTTATTCTATAAGTGTATTCAGCATGGATGGAAATCTCATTGACACAGTAAGCTTCACAGAAACTGTTAAAGGAAGAGAAGTTACAAGTCCAATCGTTGTCTTGACAATTGTTCTGGCAATAATCTTTATTGTATTGCTAGTTGTATTGATTGTCTTGCTCGGAAAGAAACCAGAAAAAACTGAAGAATTCAGCGAAAGTTACTACTAATTTTAATTTTTGTTTTTATTTTTTTATTTTTAACTTTCGCTTTCATAATCAAAAATAAGGATAAAGAGGAGAAAGAAAAATGGAAATTGATAGAGAATCAAAAGAACAAGAAGAATTAGAAAAAAGGTTATTGGATGAGGCCAAAGTTGGTAAGATTCTTTTATTTAGAAGAACTGGGAAATATTCTGGAGAATCTAGTTCACCCAATAAGCAAGGAGATTTATATTGCGGGTTTATTCATAGGATTTGTTACAAAAATAATGGTTTTGAACATGGTGTTGAACTAAATTATACTATTCAGGAGCCAGATTCAAATGGAGGTGCTTATCTATTCCTAAAAACATATAAAATTCATAGTAAAAATATAAAGGAATTTAAAGTAATTAATCCGAGTATAAAATAGAAATCAACCCTCCCCACTATCAACAAAAGGCACAAAGATAAATCCAGGTATCTTGCTTTTTGTGGTGAATTCTTTTCCTTGCTTCTGAATTACCACAACATCTTGCTGAAATCTTGGACCTATTGGGGCTACAAGGATTCCATTATCTTTTAATTGTTCTAAAAGAGGCTTTGGAATTTCACGAACAGCAGCACTTATTAGAATCCTGTCAAAAGGTGCTTTTTCAGGAAAGCCGTTAAATCCGTTTATGGCATGAATTTCAACATTCCTATGGTTTCCTGATGCTAAAGATTCTCTTGATTTTTTTGCTAAATCCTTGACCACTTCCAAGCCAAAGACCCTTCCTTTTTTTCCGATAATTTTTGAAATCAAAGCCAGAACATAGCCTGAACCAGAGCCAATTTCTAGAACATTTTGCCCTGACTTTAAATTAAGCTCAGAAAGCATCACAGCAATTGTATAAGGCTGGGAAATTGTCTGTCCCTGCCCGATTGGAAGAGCAGTATCATCATATGCCTGGTTCTTAAACTCCTCTGGAACAAAATCCCCTCTATTTACATCAGAAAAAGCATTTATAATTTTCTTTGAAAAACCCATTTTCTTTAATTTTTGAAGAAGTCCTGCTTTGTCCATAACAAACTAAAGATATTGGAATTTAAATAATTTAAGAACTGCTAGAGAATTAAACCTTCAAGCTTACTATCTTACTAATTCCGTCATGCATGCTTATCCCATAAAGACTTGTTGCTCTTGATATAACTTCATCGTTGTGTGTAATAACTATATACTGGCCTTTTTGCATGTATTTGTTCAGAAGTCCTGCAAGCCGCTCTGAGTTTTTCTTGTCAAGAGCTGCATCAATCTCATCAAGAAGATAGAAATAATAAGGACTGTATTCCTGAATTGCGAAAATCAATGAGAGAGCTACAAGCGTTTGCTCACCGCCTGAAAGAGATTTCACATCAAAGTATTTGCCATGGCCTGTTTTAACTATTATCTGAACGCCGGAGCCTAGTTCAAAAGGATTTTTCGGATTTTCAAGCTCAAGAAAGACATGCCCTTTAATACTCAATTGTGAAAAATTCCTTGAGAAAAGCTCGTTCAGAATTTTTAGTGTTTTAAGAAATGTTCTTTTTTTCTTTGTGTCAATTTCCTGGATTACTTTTAAGATTCCTTCTTTTTCTTTGGAGATAATTTCTGCTTTCTCTTTTATAGAATCATACTCTCTTTTTATGGAATCATAAACTTCCAGAGAACGAAGATTCACACTCCCTATTCTGGAAAGGATTTCCTGGACTCTAGCAAGCCTGTTAGATAGAGATTCTTTGCCTGCTTTTGGCCTGATTAGCTTCTCCTTAACAACATCAAACTCAAGCATCTCTGTCTCAAGGTTTTCCATTTCAGCATTAACTCTTGCTCTTTCTATTTTTAACTCATTGATTTCATCTTCTATCACGCGAATCTTATGCTGCTGCTCCAAGATTTCTGATTCTTTTTTTCTTATCTGAGAATAAATAGCATCTCTTTCTGCGATAAATTTCCTAAATTTTTGGCTGAGTCGTTCTTCCTGCTGTCTTTTTTCTGAGAGGATTTTTTCATTCTCTCCTATAATCTTTTTCAGAGAGCTTATCTCTTCTTTTACATCAGAATCATCCCTAACAGACTGTTTCAGGGAGATCTTCAGTCTTTCAAGCTCTCTTTCCTTGAAATCAACTTCTGAACTTAAATTTTTCTTGGTTCTTAGAGAAATCTCCTGAATCTCAATCTTTAAAGTCTCATACTTTTGCTCAATATTTGGGTTAGCTTCAATAATCTGCTCAAGCTTTTTTCTTTTTTTAATTAGTTGGAGTAATTCCTGTTTAAGTTTCTCTGATTTTTCATTAAGACTTTTTATCTGTAACTTTTTTTCATTTATGTTTTTTATTCTACTTATATCAGACTCTGTTCTGGATATCTTTTCAATTAGTTGTTCAACATCTTTAGAAAGTATTTCCTTTTTCTGATAAATTGTTTTTAGCTCTCTGTCAGAATCTTCTATCTCCCTTTCAAGTTTTTTTATTTTTGGCAAAAATTCCTCTTTTATTTCCTTTAGATGTTCTGGCGTTATCTTACTTTTACAGACAGGGCATATGTCAAGCTTTGAAACTTTCCCGAGAATTTTCCTATGATTTTCTATTTCTGATTCATTAACTGATGTAATTTTTTCAAGTTCAATTTCTCTTTTTAAAAGCCTGCTTAAAGCCTCTTTTTTCTCAGAAAAAAAAGTCTTGAGTTTGTCAAGTCTTTGCTGGTTTGATTTTGGATCAAAAATCTCCAGTGAGATTGCTTCTGACTGTTTAATAAGAGAATCAGCCTCATTATTGTAGTTTTTAAGAGTCGTATCCTTATCTTGAATTCTTTCTTTTAAAGATAAAAGGTCAGACTTAGCCATATAAAACTTTTTACGCTGTTCATCAAGTTGTTCTAGAACTCTCTTTTTTTCTTCCACTTCTCTTGCTTTTTTTTCATCTGTTAGAACCCCCTTCTCTTTTTGCAATTCAAGAATAGATTTTTCTGCTTCTTTTATTGATTCCTGGAGTTCTTCTTTTTGCTTTAACAAATTAGTATGTTTGGATTCCTGATTTTCAAGCTTTACATTTATTCCTGAAAGTTCTGCCCGGATATTAGCAATTTCCTGATTTAGTTTTTCCTGCTCAATACCTGTAGAACTCTGAATTTGTGAATTTATTTTATCAGTTTTTGTCTTGAGGTTTTTTATTTCTGTTTCAATATTTGTTAGGAATTTCTTTGTTTTTTCAAACCCAGAAGTCTTATTTTGTATATTTTTTTCAATTGATTCAGATTCTTTCTTTTTTTTGTTAAGGTCATAGTAAATTATGCTTGCTTTTAATCTTTGTACCTCTTCTTTCATTTTTTTGTACTTCAGAGCCTGCTGTCTTTCTTTTTCAAGATTATTAAGATAAGAAGTTCTTTCTCTTAGAACTGAATGAACTGACTTCAGCTTTTCTTCTGTTTTGTCCAGTTCTCTTTGTGATTTTTCCTTTCTTGATTCATAGATAGATATCCCTGAAACCTCCTCAATTACTTTTCTTCTTTCCTCTGAATGCATTCTTACGAAATTTTGGATTTCTCCCTGGAGAACAATATTAAATCCCTGAGGATCTATCCCTGCCTGAGCCAGCAATGCCAAAACTTCCTGCCGTGTCTTTGTTTCTTCGTTTATTTTGTAGATGCCTTGTCCGTTTTTTCTTACAATCCTTTTTATTGAAACCTCATCTTTTTCTATGGAAAATTCTCTGTTAGAGTTGTCAAAAACAAGTTCAACACTTGCTTCTTTTGAGGGGCCTGCTGCCTTTGTTCCCATAAAAATTAAATTTCCGGCTTTTGCAACACGCATTGATTTAAAGCTGAGCCTACCGAGAACAAAACATATTGCATCTGAGATATTTGATTTGCCGCTGCCATTAGGTCCAAGAATTACGTTTATCCCAAGCATGAAAGGAATCTCTGTTTTTTTTGGAAAGCTTTTGAAACCTTTCATTACCAGTTTTTTAATATACATGAAAAATTAAACGCAAAGAGATTTTTAAAGATTTATAATCA
>CAZQSV010000020.1:3473-6800 GCA_964596305.1 Candidatus Woesearchaeota archaeon | reverse complement strand
TTAATCCTTCATCTCAATTTTTATGTTCACGTTCTTCGGAATCTGCATTTTCATAATGTGGTGAAGAACTTTTTCATTCGCAGGAAGATCAATAAGCCTTTTATGAATTCTCATCTCAAAATTATCAAATGTAGCTGTTCCGTCCCCACAGGGGGATTTTCTGGTTGTTATTTTAAGCTTTTTTGTAGGCAAGGGTATCGGACCTGAAATGGTTATTCCTGATTTCCCCGCAATCTCTTTAATAGACTCACAAATACTATTAACTGTTTCTATGTCTGTTCCGTTTAATTTTATTCTTACTTTTGGCATTGTAGAATTAAATCAGGAGAATAGTTTAAAAAACTTTTTATAAGCAGTTATTGCACATCTGTTTTCTCTTGAGCCTCTGGTTCGTAGACTCCAGCAATGCTGAGTGTGAATTCAAAGAATCTTAGAATCACTTCGAGAACTACTATAAACGCAAGATAACTCATCGTTCCTGTGAAAAACAATGGAAGTTGGCTTATCCTTAAGCTTACTCTTGAGGTTAAACCAATAAGCATGTCAGGCTCAAAAACCGCAATACCAAGGAAAGTGAACGGAAGAATTTTAGCAAGTTCAGCAGCAAGGTCTTCTCCGTATCTTGGGATATATGAGCATATCCTTATTGAAGCCACAGCTACTGCAGAAATTATCAGGATTGTATTAATACCTATTGCCTCCTTCACAAGGAAAATTAGGAAAAAAGTAAAGACACCAAACCAAAAGAACACTATGAAAGGGACTATGAGAATATATTCAAGGAGATAAAATGCGCTCGCAATTAATTTTATAAGAGCCGGATTCTTTGATTGGTTGTACTTATTAAGGTCAAAGTCAAAGATATTCTTCTTTGATATAAACGTACGAAGCTTCCAGATAAAGGTAGAATACAGAAGAATCATAACTACAAGGGTAAAAAGCGTAACAAAACTCTGAAGCATAGGGGAAAGTGATGAATAAAATTCATTAACCACTTCAGTGAACTCTAAAAGCATTTACATCCCCTCCATAAACTAATTTATTCTTTCTTATTTTTAAATGTTTCAATAACTTTAAATATAATTCTTTCTAGTTTGTTATATGATTGATATAAGGGATTTAAGGGAAAAACCAAATCTCTACAAAAAGAGCATAAAAAAAAGAGGTCTTGGTGAAGAAAAAATAAAAGAACTCCTCTCTCTAGATGCTGAATGGAGAACTTTAAAGAAACAGGCTGACAATCTTAGGGCCCGAAGAAACAAAATAAGCCAGGAAATAAATAAGGCAAAGAAAAAAGGAGAAAAGTCTAGGGCATCAGACCTGATTAAAGAAGCAAAGAATATTCCAGAAAAACTGAAAAAAACCCAGGAGAAACTTAAAGAACTGGGAAGCAAAAGACTTATTTTATGGAAAAATATTCCTAACATTGTTTCTAAGGATGTTCCTGCAGGCGGAGAGGAAAAAAATAAAGTTCTGAAAGTTTTCAAGAAACCTTCCAAAAAGAAATTTGAAAAAGGACACGCAGAAATAATGGAGACTTATGACCTGATTGACACAGAAAAAGCTGCACAAGTTGCAGGCTCCAGATTTTATTACATGAAAGGAGACTTGGTAAAGCTTAACCTTACCCTGATTAATTTTGCTATTGATTTTTTGGCAAAAAAAGATTTCACTCCAATACAAACTCCCTATATGATAAACAAGGATGCCCTTGAAGGTGCAATAACTTTTGATGTCTTTGAAGAAGCAATTTACAAAATAGAAGGAGAGGATCTTTACCTTATTGGCACTGCAGAGCATGCAATCAATGCATACAAATCAAATGAGATTATAAAAAATAAAGAGCTTCCATTAAGGTTTGCTGGTTTTTCCACGAATTTCAGAAAAGAGGCAGGCTCTCATGGAATGGATACCAAAGGTATTTTTAGAATTCACCAGTTTGACAAAATAGAGCAGTTTGTCTTTTGCAAGCCAGAGAATTCATGGAAAGAGTTTGATTCTGTGCTAAAAAATTCAATTGAAATTTACAAAGCTCTGGAAATTCCTTTTAGGGTTGTGCTTTTATCAGCAGGAGATACAAGCAAGACAGCAACAAAAACAGTTGATCTAGAAGGATGGTATCCAAGTCAGAAAAAATACCGCGAACTAGGCTCATGTAGTAACTGCCTTGATTACCAGGCAAGACGCAGCAATATAAGATATGACGACGCAGGCAAAATCAACTTTGTCCACACAATAAACAACACAGCAATAGCAACCCAAAGAATGATGACATGCATAATTGAAAACAACCTCCAAAAAGACGGCTCAATTAAGATACCAAAAAAACTCTGGAAATATATGGGCAAAAAGAAGATTTCTGGTGTGAAGAAATAACCTTTTATTTTTATTACTTAATTTTTCTCATTTTTTCTATTAATTCAGCAGCTTCTTCATAATTATTTTTGTCTACTTCTATTATAGGTCCTTGCTTAAGTAATTTATAAAAGGAAAGATATTTTTCTTTTAATTTTTCTATTCCTAAATCTAAAGTTATTTCATTTGCTATATGACTTACCATACATCCTCCACTTCCACTAACACCTCTTGTGCTTATTATTTCTTTTTTATTATATATGGAAATTAAATGTTTTTTTCTTTTTCCTATGCTATAACCCTCAACATTAATAACTAAACCTATATCATCCAATCTCCATTCGCCACCATAAACTTCCTGTATCTCTAAAGAAGGATTAAATTGAAATAAACTCTTTTCTAAACCTCCTCTTTTTGTCAATTTTTTTATTGGAATTATATTTTTATCAAAATGGAAGAGAGGGATATCAAGTTCTGTCCTTTGGGATGGCAAAGGTGTTGGAGATAAAGTAACTTTAGAACCATAATTTTCTAATTCTTTATTCATCCATTTTTCCCTTGCTATTAATTTTTCTCCAATCTCTTTTCTTAATCTTTTTACTTTGTTTTTATAGTTATTATAATATTTAGCGAATATAAAAGAGGAGGAGAACAAAAGGGAAATGCTTAAAGGAAAAACTAGCTCGTTTTTGTTATGTAAGAATAAATTATAATGTTCGTATAACTTTGAAAGTCCTATAATTCCACCATAAATAGCCGCAATATTCCCCATTACTGTAGCTAAAATTACAGCAGCAGAGCCTATACGCCCAGAATCATAAATTTCATAAATTTTTTCTAGAATAGAGCCACTTTTAGCTAGTAGGTTATCTACTATTCCATAATTTTCTCTTTTATATTTTTTTATATCTTCTATTAATCCTTCTTCAAACTTTTTATTTTCTTTTAATATATTCACTAATTTCATTTTAA
>CAZQSV010000020.1:0-3373 GCA_964596305.1 Candidatus Woesearchaeota archaeon | reverse complement strand
TCATTTTAACACATTTACCTTTCCAGAATAACAAACTCATCATAAATAAATTTTATAACGCTATATAGCGTTTATTTGGATTTTGCTAGAATTCTTTTTTCAGCTTTTCTCAGATGAGCACGATAAGTAGAGAAAGAGCATTTCATTAATCTTGCTAACTTTTCTATATTTATCTTTTTTGGATATTCATAATAACCCTGTTCTATCGCGAGGACAAAAGCCTTTTTTTGTTTTGGCGTTAGTTTAGGAGCCATCTTAAAAATATGGACATCTTTGACTTTTTCTTTTCTAAAATGTTTTAACTCTAGATTGTAAAGTTTTCGCGCAGCTTCTATCATATCAGAAATGTCTTTTTTTTCAAAAGAAGCTACCTCCCACTCTTCCCACCCGCTGCTTGAGATTATTATAGGTTTTACATATAAAATTGAAGGATTAAAAAAGATATGGCCGTATTTCTTTTTACTCTCTTTTTTACCAAGATAATTCAGACAAATTAAGAAATCTTTGTAAGTTTCTATCTTCACAATATTTTTTTCTTTTTCTAGATTTTGGATAAACTCTTTTTTATTTTCATCTTCTCCATCCATTAACAAAGCGGTTAGCAGATATGCTCTATTTCTTTTGGTGTAATAATGTCGAGCATACGCATACAAAGTCACATTAAATTTTTTAGCTTTTGTTCCGTAAAGACCTTTTTCATCGTACATTAAAAACTTTGCAACCCACATGACATAAGATACCTGTTATTTTTTATAAAAGTATCTTTTGAAGAAATAATAAATTATTCTGACTTAGAGATATTATAATTATAACCTTTTGGCTCAAGAACATAAAAAGAGATTCCCAATTTATTTAAAAGTTCTTTAATATTCTCCTCATGAGAAGCACCCATCACAAAAGCCGCTAAATTTTTCCCTCTTTCCTCCATTTGTGTTAATAAAGATAAAATTGATGATTCTTCTCTTTCCTCCATAATTTTTTTCCTTTTTGCATATTGGTGTTCATACCTTGCCATCAAAGAACATAAATCCCTATCCGGAGATTTTCTTTCCCCATCTGGATTCCATATTAAGTATTCCTCTTCACCATAAACCATCATTCCTTTATTGTAAAATTCACGCTCAATTTCAGAAATTTCTTCGTTGATTTTTAGATTTCTTTTGCTTAAAATTATATCTGAAATTCCAAATGTAAAAATTTTGTCGCCAAAAGTCTCTTTAATCATAAAACAGGGCAAATAATTTGTTCCTCTGAGAATGCTATCAAGCTTGTTTTTAGGGATTTCGCTTGGATATCTTGATTTACCCTCAAAAATTGAGTCCCCAAGATTTAAGCTTTCTAAACCAACTAAATCAAGGCCATGGTTCCTTGTTAGCTTTTCTAATGTTAAAAGAATATTTTTGTATATCTCTTTTCTTCTTTTTTCCATTGAATAATACCCTTTATCTGAAAAAGAAGATTCGCAACCAGTACTAATATGGTCACTTTTTATATAAAAAATATGGTCAGGGCTCTCTGGATGATCACTTTTATAAATTACATCAGAATAACTTAATTCAAATTCTGGAAGAATAATATTCTGTTTTTTGGTCATGCAATTAAAAGCAAATAAAAGAGAGACCATTAAGAAATAATCTCTTATATTTTTCAGCATATCGTAATCATAGAAAAAATCTTTTTAAATTTTTTAGTGCTAGAAGGATATAGTTTCTAAAAAACATAAATGCTTATAATATTATTTAGATTTTTCAAATCATGGACTTAGACCATCTTACATTAGATATTCAATATCATCTTAAGAGTGATAAATTTGAAATTAAAAGCGATATCAATAAGAAAGGAAGAAAAGAATTAGTTGAAACTTTTTTAAGGGGACAGATAGGTGCTGGTAAAGATTATGCCAAACCAAATAAAGAGGATGTCTACCGTATTCAACTAAAATGGTATCCTGAAAATGATAAAATAGAAGTTAGCACTAATACTGGAAACAAAGGGTTAAGAGATGGGATTCTTATACACTTCTTGAGAGAAATAGATAAAGTTTAAAAACAAATTACTTTATTTTAATTCGTGCTCGTGTGGTCTAATGGCTATGACGCTAGCCTGTCGCGCTGGAGACCCGGGTCCGATTCCCGGCACGGGCGTATAACAAAAAATTTAAAAAGCTCAAGAGCACTATATTTTCAGCCCAGAGGGGAAAGAGTTCTGATAAATTAAGATGAAAATCAATAAAAACAAAATTAAGAAAGGTTTAAAGATTGCTACAGCAATAGCATGCCCTCCTTTAGGATTTGGTTTATTGGGAGATACAAAAAATAGCAGAGGAGCACTTACAATAGTGGGGGCGTTAGCCTCAATGGCAATTAATGGATTTGTGGTTCTCCCTCTTCATGGGGATAGGAATAAAATTTGTGATAATCCCTTTATAAAAGAGAATTTTAATGTTAATGATACTCCTAGAGGTTTAATTGAAGTAGTTACCTCTCCTATCGCTCTTTATTTAGATATGCATAAAAATACATATTTAGAAACTAAGTCAGAAGAAGATAATAAGACTCATTCTTACAACATAAAAGGACATGATGCAATCACATTCAATGATGGGAAGTATAGTTTGAATTTTGGTCCTGAAAGTAGTTTTGGTTATTATGGAAGAAAATCTCTGGAACAAGCTAAAGATGAAGTAATAAAGTATGAAAAATTAAAAAGGAATTATATGCAAAAGGGAGATCTTCTCAAAGCAAAAAATGCACAAAAAGATTTGAAAATAGCAAAAACTAAGTTGGAACAGATAACAATTGACTATAATAATACAAAAAAAGCATTTCAAGGAGCTGTGGACAAAATGAATCTTGAAATGAAAAGTCTTTCTCAGGGGGGAGATTAAATGAATCTAGAAGATTTAATGTATTTAACTGTAGGGTTTATCATAGGAGACATAGTTGTGTCATTTAATGATTATAATAAGTATAATGCCATCCCAAAAACTGAACAAGTTCAACAGGGATATGTTGCCCCAAATAAAATTAAAATTGAATGTAAAAATTGGGATACGACTGATAGTCTCCCAGAAACTTACATGAAAATTGGTGGCAAGTCATATATATTAAGAGAAGATAGTCTGGGAAAACCAATAATCTCAGATTATGAGATAATTCCTGGCAGGGTTATTCCAAAAGAATAAATTCTCTAACTCCCAACCCACATTTTAAAAACTCTTCTTATTTTTCTCATTTATGTCGTGGAAAAGTGTTCTCGGTTTTATGTTCTTCTTATTAGTATTTGGGCTTCTACTTGTTTATTGGTTTTTTCCTCTTAGTGAAAAAAGTTTTCTGATTGAAAATTCTGGAGATAGCAACTTCACTTTAAATGC
>CAZQSV010000019.1:4510-6998 GCA_964596305.1 Candidatus Woesearchaeota archaeon | reverse complement strand
AAGCCTGCAGAGGGAGTTGAACCCCCGACCCCTTGATTACGAATCAAGTGCTCTAACCAGGCTGAGCTATGCAGGCATATTGTAAATTGTTCGTAGAACTATAAAAGTGTTTAGACTTGCCTGCTAAAAATAAAAAATTAACCGAACAAAGCTGACAAGCCTTCTGCTGCAGCCTCTTTCTTCTCTTCCTTAGGCTTTTCTTCTTTCTTTGCTTCGCCTTCGGCAGGAGCTGCGCCAGCTGCAGGAGCTGCTGCGACAAAACTGGCATTTTCCAGTTCTTTGTCTATGTCAACACCTTTAAGACTGGCAACAAGAGACTTAATCTTAACCTCTTCATCAGAACTAATCTCTGTACCAGTAGCTGCAACAACTTTTTTCAGGTTCTCTTCATTAACTTCTTTCCCTGACTTGTGCAATAACAAAGCCGCGTATACATAATGCATTTATTTTTCCTCCAAATTTTGTTTATCTTGTTGAACATCTTGCTGATCTTTTTTTTCCTTCACTTCCCCTTTTTCCTCTTCCTTCTTTTCTTTCTCGTCTTCTTCTGGTTTTTCCCCTTCTACTTTAGACTCAGGATTTTTATTAGTTTCAAAGATTTTTTCCAGTGCTTTTCCATTCATTCCTGCTTTGCCTATTATAAATTTGATTGTGTTCTGTGTTGAATAGCCAATTTCTAAAGCAAATTGCAGTGCTTTGGAGAACGTTTCTTTTAAATTCTTTACTGTTCCCTCTTTATCTATCTTTATCTCTAAGTAAAGCTTTCCTTCTTTTATGTCAAATGCGGCAATCGGTATGAACCCTATTGTAAATGGCTTCATGTCAAGCTTTCCCATAAGATCCGCCGCAGCTCTAGAGATTTTTTCTCCTTCCTTGACAATCACTTTTGGTTCTTTAATATTAATTTTTCCCTTTTCTATCTGGATTTGAATCCCCAGTGCTCCAAGTTCAGATATTGCTGGTCCGGGTACAAGGTCTGTCGGACCTGCGTGAACCATAATATCCTCAGGAGCTTCTTGCCCTGCTTTTGCTTTTGCAGGAATTTTTTCATTAACAAGATCTGAAGAAAGTTCAAATGCGTCAACATCTGAGAATAAAATTGCAGAACTTTCTTTGATGTGCTCTTTGAGTTTTTTTACAGCTTCGTTTCCTGACGCATCTAATGCACGAAAGATTATGCTTTTTTTTGGAACTTTAACAACTGCTTTTTTCCTGAGCATCTTAACAATTTCCTGATACTGTGAAGCAGGAATGTTCTTTATGGAAACTATAACAACTGTTTTTTTGCTTTTTACCAGTTCTGCTAATTCTGAAACTTCTTTTACTTTTCTCTTAGGGATTTTTTTGGTTCTTTTAGTCATTTTACCTTATTGATATCTTCTGAGGTTTAGTCATGGTGAATTTTATTTCCAAATTTTTTATATTATCTTTTCCCTTAGGCAGGGTTTTCAAAATAGCGTTGTAAATAGTCGTGATGTTCTCTATGATTTCTTCGTCTTTCATACTATGTTTTCCAACCGCAACTTTTATGCTTGGCTCTTTAGTTCTTATTTTTAGGCTATTGTTTATTTTTTTCTTTAGCTCAGTTATTGCTTTCTCATTGATGTCTGCAAGAATCCCAATTTGGGGAGAAGGCATTTTTCCTGCAGGACCCAGAGCCCGGCCAAAAGTTGTTGCAACCTTTGGCATTAAACTTGCTTGTGCAATAAAGAAATCATAATTTTTTACAAGTTTCTTTAATTCCTTCTTATCAGAATACTTTTTGAACTGGTCAGGCGTGATTGTTTCAGCGTCTTTGTTTTTGCTCTCCAGAAAAGCGCATATTTTTTTGTCTTTTATTTTATGAGGAACGCTGACAAAAAGATTTACCTGAGATTTTCTCTGGTCGAATTTTTGCAGATTTATAATTAAGTCTACAGTTTGGTCAAACTTTCTCTGTTTTTCTTTTCTTAACTCAGATAGTGCCTTCTTTAGATCTTTTTTGAATTCCATTTGTTTACCTCCAACATTATGCGTCAATGTCATAGAACCCATACATTAACGATGTTGTTCAATCGGTATTTTTCAAAGATAAAGTTGGTTTATAAATCTTATTACAACAATCCTTATAAATAATCCCTGTCTGTCTCAAAAATGGAACTTGTAACACTCTTATCCTCGGGAAAAGGAAGCTGGGCACAGGTTGCTGGCCTGATTAAGTACGGTGAGTGGGAAAAAGTAATTGTTCTTGGTGACAATTTCGCAAAGAAATTCACACATGAGAAACCTTTTGAGTTTATTGAAGTGGATTTAAATAAAAGAATAAAAGATTTAAGGGAAGAATTATCAAAAAAACTTAAGGGAAAAATCAAGAGCACAGAAGTTGCATTAAGTATTGCTTCTGGCAACGGCAAAGAGCACATGGCACTTATTTCTGCTCTCATCAATCTACCTGTTGGAATAAGATTTGCAGCTTTAACAAAAGAAGGCGTGATTGATTTGTGAAATG
>CAZQSV010000019.1:0-4410 GCA_964596305.1 Candidatus Woesearchaeota archaeon | reverse complement strand
AATCCAACTAATCCCCCAAAACACAATAAGGAGGAAGAACAAAAATATAAAGAATTTTGTTAAAAGCATGAATGATTGCTTTGCTATTTTTTTGTTTTTTGTCAGTGCGAGAACTGTTAGGTAAAAGAATCTCCCTCCATCAAAGATTCCTACAGGCAGCATATTAATTAGCGCCATGCTTATGCTAATTATGACAAGCCACCATAAAAGATTATATACAAAAATACTCCACTCGCCAGATTTTGGTTTGTAATAAACATGCGGATCTTTAAACGATGCCAAGTTAACGATTCTTCCGATAAGCCCCCCTTTTTCTTGATTAACGAATCCAATACCAAGCCATGCTCTCTCTTCTTGTCCAGGATGTTCTTCAAGAACAAGGGTCTTCTCAACTATTCCCTCATCAGAAATTGTTGTTATGCTTATCTCATTTCCAGGAGAATATTTGGAAAGTTCATTAACTAAATCATCAATATTGTAAATAGGAACCCCATTAATTTTAGTTATAATACTGCTTAGATTTTCTTTTATTGCAGGTGCAGATTGATATAGAAAAATTTCCTCGCCGTTTTCCTGGGAACTAATCATTTCTTCTGTGCTTAAATAAGTCTCTTCTCCAGATTTTATTTCAATTAATTGCTGTTCTGAAGTTCCTGAAAGTTCCAAAAGTTCTTCATAAGATGGGCTGTTTAAATTTATTCCGTTCACCGAAGTAATTTCATTTATAAAAATTGGCTGTGTGGCGTAAGTATCATATGTGATCCCTGCAGCTGAAAAACTAAAAGAGAAAAACGCTGTTAAAACTCCAAAAAATAGAATCCCGGTCAAAACATTTGCAAAAGTTCCGGCGCTTAAAACCGCTCTTTGGGCAAAATTCTCCTTTTTTTGCATCATCTCTTCATCAAGCTCAACAAATGCCAGAGGAAACGCAGGAAAGAAAAAAGGAAAGAATCCAAAACCAGTTGTTTTTATCCTTACTTTATTATAAGCTGCGAGAATTCCATGAGCCATTTCATGAGTTATTGCTAGAATTGCTATGATCACTATCCAGTATGTAAAATAAAAAGGAGGCAAAAATTCAAGCTTAAAAACTTGGGGCAGATAAGGAACAAGAGGCATTATTGGAGGAACTTTTATCGCTCTCACAGCCTCTGGAACGAAGAAGTAAATCTTCACAAGAACATAAACAAGATAAAACATCCCTGCCATCAAAAAATATCCTGAAATTATGGAAAGCCAACTCAGGATCCTCATCGCTTTATTGTGCCTTTTTCCAATTCTGTTAATCAGCTTTATCCCCCAGCTTGTTCTGTAAAGATAAAGAAGCCCTTCTCTCTTCAGATTTTTTTTCCTTGTATATAGAAAAACAGAAAATACTGTTAAAAACAGAACCAGAAAAATTAGATCATATATAAAAAAACTCATTTTCTTAATTTTTATTCTATAAATTTATTATTTCTTTCTCAAAGGGCGAAATCTTTTTTTCTGACATTTTCTACATTTTACTTTCCCTTTTAAGATTTTTTGAGGATCTGCTCTTATTTTTGTGCTGCAGTTCTTGCAAACAAATACATTCTTAAAAAGCCTATTATGTGCTTCTAAAATTTTTGCCATTTTATTTTTAAATCTTCCTCTTGATTATTTTTCTGCCTTCAATCTCCCAGTATTCAACATTTGAGTTTGCTTTTAATTGGGTCTTGATTTCTTCTGGGCAAGGGACTTCAAGTGTTTCAAAGCTTTCAAGATCCATAACGCTCACAGTATTTTCTCCAACCGAAAGAACCTGACCTTTTCTTTTATCAACCATTGGGACTTCAAATCTTTCATGCCCGGGAACTGCAATTATTTTTTTCCCCCCACTAATCATTCCGATAGCCTCTATTCTGACTTTTGCGTGCCCGTGCTTTCCTGTTTTGCTAACATCCATTTTTCTAACAGTATAAGGCTCTCCCTCGATAATAATATTTATTCCTGTTTTAGCCTCTGTTGCATTGATTAATTTTAAGACCATACACTGGAGAGCAAAAATGTATTTAAAAAAGTTTACTATATTACATTCTCTGTAAACTTAAAACAAACTTTTAAAAACAATCTATTGATTTTTCTTTCACGATGAAAATTCAAAAAAAAGATTTTATTGAAATAGATTTTACAGGAAAAACCAATAATGGTGTAGTTTTTGATTCCACATTTAAGAAAGAGCTTGAGAAATTTCATTCAGAGCGCGAGCATAAAATAGAAGCAAAACCTTTTTCTTTTTGCTTGGGGGAAGGAATGTTTCTCAAGGCACTTGATGATTTTCTTATCGGAAAGGAAGTTGGAAAAGAATACAAAACTGAACTAACTTCTGAAAATGCTTTTGGAAAAAGAAATTCTTCTTTAATCCAGAGAATTCCGGCGAGGATTTTCAGGGAAAAAAGAGTAAACCCTTTCCCAGGAGCAAGCTTTAACTTTGATGGCAGAATAGGAAAAGTCCTGGCTGTTTCAGGTGGCAGGATAATGGTTGATTTTAATCATCCTCTCGCAGGAAAAGATGTAAGTTATAAAATAAAAATTCTCAGAAAAATTGATAACCCCAAAGAGAAAGTGAAAGCTCTCAACGATTTTCTCTTTAAGAGGGATTTTGACTTTAAAATAAATGAGAAAGATAAAAAGCTTATCTTTAGTGTTGAAAAGCCTTTTGTAAAAATTATTGAATTATTCAAAGATAAATTTAAGGAAACTCTTGGGTTAGATGTTGAAGTGAATGAAGCTAAAAAAGAAAGTGATAAAAAAGAAGAAAAGAAAGAAGTTGAAGAAACAAGCAAAAAATAAAATTACTCTCTTATTCAACAATTTCATCTTCGCTAAACCATAATAATATTTCTGTCTTGGCTGCTTCCAGACTTTCAGAGGTATGCACTGCGTTTTCCCAGACACCTGTTTTTGAGTTAATCCTTCCATATCTCCCCCTTATTGAAACTGGGAGAGCTTCTTCAGGATTTGTTGAACCACAGATTTTTCTTACCTTTTTGATAGCACCTTCTCCTGCATAGACTAAGGCAAAAACTCTTTCAGTATTGTGATATTCTCCCATGATATATTTGATGGTATTCTCAAAAACATGGGGTTTTGATGATTTTAGCTGACTATAATGTTTTTCTGCCAATTCTCTTGTTACTTTCACAACTTTTGCAGCAACAATTTTCAGCTTTGTTTCTGATAATGCTGATATGATGTTCCCTGTTAGACTCTTGATAAGCCCATCAGGCTTTATTAAAACCAAAGTTCTTTCATATGCCATATTAGTTTATAAAAAAGTTAATTTAAAAATCTTCTTAAACATCACAATAATCCTTATAAATCTAAATAAATTCTTCCAGGCATGGATGAGTCTTACAACGATAATTCTTCAGAGGTAAAAGAAATTGATAGAGAACTAGCAGAACTTTTGAAAAAACAATCAGCTAAAATAAAAGTAATTGGTGTTGGTGGCGGAGGAAATAATTCTCTAAGCAGAATGAGGGAAATCGGAATCAAAGGTGGTGAACTTATTGCAGTTAACACAGATGCTCAGGATCTTTTATACAGCAATGCAGACCAGAAAATTCTTATTGGAAAAGAGTTGACTCAGGGACTTGGTGCAGGAAGTAATCCAAAAGTAGGAGAAGAGGCGGCAAAGGAATCAGAGTCAGATATAAAGAAAAAGATCTCAGGAAGCGATATGATTTTCATCACTTGTGGTTTGGGAGGGGGAACAGGAACAGGTGCAGCGCCTGTTATTGCGGCGCTAGCAAAAAAACAAGGCGCATTAACAATTGGTGTTGTAACTCTCCCTTTCACTATTGAGGGCAGAAAAAGGATTGAGAATGCTATGAATGGTTTGGAAAGAATGGAAGCTATTGTTGATACTTTGATTGTTATCCCTAATGACAAACTTCTTGAGCTTGCTCCAGAGTTGCCTTTACATACAGCTTTCAAAATTGCTGATGAGATACTTACAAACGCAGTGAAAGGAATTACAGAGCTTGTAACAACCTCTGGGCTTGTGAACCTTGATTTTGCTGACATCAAAACTGTAATGTCTGACGGAGGAGTTTCTTTAATTGGAATGGGAGAATCAGACAGTGCAAACAGGGCTATCGAGGCTGTTGAAAAAGCGATTAATAATCCACTTTTGGATGTTGATATCTCAAATGCATCAGGGTCCTTGGTAAATATTATCGGCGGACCTGATATGAGTCTTGACGAATGCAAATCAATTATTGAAACAATCGGGAACAAGCTAAGTCCTGACGCCAAATTAATCTGGGGCGCGCAGATTTCTGCAGATATGGATAAATCAATACGTGTCCTGCTAATTGTGACAGGAGTAAAAAGTTCACAGATTCTTGGTCATGGCGAAACCCTTGAAAGCATAAAACACAAGGA
>CAZQSV010000018.1:0-8237 GCA_964596305.1 Candidatus Woesearchaeota archaeon | reverse complement strand
AAAACATCATTCCAGATTTCAACCCCTTCAACAAATATTTCTGTGTCTGGTCCGCAAGGGCCTGTGTTTCCTGCAGGTCCCCACCAATTATCCTCTTTTCCAAGAAATTTTATCTTTTTTATGCCAAGAGATTTCCATACTTCTGCTGATTCTTCGTCCTTCTTTGAATCTTTATCTCCTGCAAAACAGGTTACTGTCAGTTTTTCTTTTGGAATTTTCAAGATTTCTTTTAGAAATTCAAGGCTCATCTCAATTGCCTCTTTTTTCCAGTAATCTCCCAAGCTCCAGTTTCCAAGCATTTCAAAAAAAGTATGGTGTGTTTCATCCCCGACCATTTCAATGTCTCTTGTCCTTACGCATCTTTGAACTCCAACAAGTCTTTTTCCGAGAGGGTGTTTTTGTCCGAGAAGATAGGGTGTCAAGGGATGCATTCCTGCTGTTGTGAAAAGTACAGTAGGGTCATTTTCAGGAATTAGGCTGGAATTAGAAATCTCTTTATGTTTTTTTGATTTGAAAAATTCTAAATACTTTTTGATTAATTCTTTTCTCTTCATATATCTATTAGAATTAGAAGTTTTAAAAATTATTTGATTTTCTTAGCTTTGTAATCTGTTGAGTCTTCTTTGGATTTCCTGTAACTGATCTTCAAGACTTCTGTCATAACTCTTCTTTCTTTTCTCTTCATGATATTCTTCCTCTTTTTCTCCGACTTTTTCTTTTTTTAATATCTCTGGGATTCTTAATGTCGGAAGAATCTTCTGCATTTTTGTTATGTTTGTTTTTACCTCTTTTGTTTTTTTTGAAAGCATCATTTTCAATTCAAGTTCCTTAAGTCTGTAAAAACCATATCCCCTAATTGTTTTTGCAATTCTCAGAAGGTTCATCTGTGAGGTAAGGATATCTCTTTTTGCCGTGACAGCTTCGGCATTATCAAATTTTATGTGTATAACACTCTCTTTAGCCATTTTTATATTTTAGAAAAAACATCTCTGTCAACTTTTTCTATCTGCCCTTTAATGGTTTTAACTTTGTTTTCCCATGAATTCAATTCTTTTTCTTCCTTTTCTCTTACGCTTTTTATTTCCTCAAGGGCCCTTTCAATCTCATGAAATTTCTTTTTTGTATCATTAAAAATCTTTAATGCTTCTTCAAATCTGTCAATTCTTATGAAAACCGGCTCTGGCCCTGAATTTTCAAATCCTCTCTTTCTACTAATTTTTGGAGGGGATTCCCAACCAATCTCTTCTGTTATTGGCTTTTTTATTTGTGCCTCTTCATTAATAGGAGGATACTCCATCTCGTCGTCTTCTAGAAATTCATTTTTTCTTCCAGCCACAGCTTCTTTTATCGTATTTTGTGAAAATTTTGTTCCTAAGGAACCAGAAGGATAGCTTGGTAATTTGTGGATATTTTTATTCCTTTCGTTCTCGTCTCCCATTTCCGGAAGATCAGGAAGTTTTGGAAGCTCAGGAAGCGATGGCACAGGATTAGCCCCTTTATTCATCTCTTTTTTGTTTCTCTTGAATATACCCATCTTATTAATATATATTTTAATATAGATTTTCTAATATATGCAAAACACTACAGGTTTAAAAACTTTTATTTTTTAATAAAGGAGACCGAAAGGTATTTATTTAAACGATATTTTTCCCTGAAATGCTAAAAAAATTTCTTAAGGATGCTATTAATCTTATCGTAGGAAAACAGGCAGAGGACATAGTTGATCTTCTCGATATAGATAAGTATGTTAATGAATTTATTCTCGCGAAGAAATTGGACATAACTATTAATCAAACGAGAAATATCCTTTACAAGCTGTCTGATCAGGGGCTTGTTTCTTCTACAAGAAAAAAGGACAAGAAGAAGGGATGGTATACTTACTTCTGGAAAATTGAAATCCTGAAGTCACTTAAATTTGTGAGAAATGATATCTCTAAAAAGATTACTCAGCTGGAAAGTCAAATAAAAAAGAGAGAAACAAGGAGATTTTATGTATGTAAAAGATGCAACATAGAATTAAACGAGGAAAATTCACTTCTTCACGATTTTATATGCAGAGAGTGCGGCGATGTTTTAATGCTTAAAGATAATACTAAGGTTGTTCGTGAAATGAAAAAAACTGAAGATAAACTCGGAAGGGATTTGGATTTTGTCGAGGAGGAGATAAAGAAAGAAACAGAAAGAGTTGAGAAGCAGAAGCTGAAGGAGCTAAAAAAAGAGGAGAGAAAAAGAAAAAGAAAATTAAAGATGAAAAGAAAAAAGAGAGCAGAAATGAAGAAACCCAAGAAAAAAACAAGAAAATCTTCTTCTAAAATATCTAAAACAAAAAAGAAAAAAACTGTAAAAAAAAGAATGTCTGGGAAAAAGAAAAAAGTAAAGACAAAAAAGAAAAAATCTAAGAAGAAAGCAAAAACAAAAAAGAAAAAAAGAAAATCTAAAAAATCAAGGAAATCCAAGTAATCAGAAATGACAAGAACTTATCGGTATTCCATCAGAAAAAGAAAATCTCTCTTTGGTAATTCTAGTATAACCTTAAAACTGGTAATAATTAATTTCTTTTTTTGGATAGCATCTTTGATTATAATTTCTATTAATCCAGATTTAATAAAATATCTCGCCTTACAACCTATGGCATTTATACAAGGGAAATATTTATGGACTCTTTTAACAAGCATGTTTTCACATATCTTCCTCTGGCATATATTCGCAAATATGATAACATTAATTTTTATTGGAGGATTTGTTGAGAAAATTCTTGGGCAGAAAAGATATCTGTGGTTTTATCTTGCTGCTGGGATAATAGCTTCCTTATTTTTTATTTCTTTGTCTGTCTTGTTTGGCAATTCTGTTATTGGAGAGAGGATTTTTGGGAGTCCTGAGCTTTTTGCCTTAGGTGCTTCAGGAGCTATTTTTGGATTGGCAGGATTGATAACAATCCTCATCCCGAGAATGAAAGTTCTCGTATTTTTTATAGTTCCAATGCCAATATGGATGGCGATGGTTTTCTTTTTAGGATTTTTCTGGTTTTTATCTGTTTATCAAGGATTACCTATCGGGAATAGTGCTCACCTTGGAGGATTTTTAGTTGGGATAACTTACGGGTTATATTTAAAAAATAAATTTCCAAGAAAAACAGCTTATATAAAGAGAGTTTTCAGTTAGAAAAATGGCAAAAAGGAACCAAAGAAAAAATTTTTTGGAAGAAAATTACATGAGAAGCTGGCAGTATCTTAAGGAATCAAGAATTTTCATTTATGTTGCTGTGTTTTTCTTTTTCTTTTTCATTCTTATTGGGGCTTTTGTTCCTGCACCTGAGATAATTGAAGCGAGAATTTTTGAATTTATTGAAGAACTTCTTCAAAAAACAGAAGGAATGTCTCATTTAGAACTGGTAAGATTCCTTTTTTTGAACAATGCTCAAAGCGCCTTTTTTGGCATGATTTCTGGAATTGTGTTGGGAATCTTTTCATTAATGGTCATTATTGTAAATGGATATCTTTTAGGTTTTGTGGCTATAAGAACTATAAATGCAGAGGGGATTTTGACTTTATGGAGACTTGTTCCTCACGGAATTTTTGAACTCCCTGCCTTGTTTATTTCTGTTGGTCTGGGTTTGAAATTAGGAAGTTTTATTTTCAGGGAGAAAAAATGGAGTTCGCTTAAAGATTATCTTTCTAAGTCCCTAAGAGTTTTTGTTTTTATAGTGATACCTCTTCTGATTATTGCTGCTCTGATAGAAGGAAGCCTTATTTTTTTCTTTAATAATTAGATTTATATACTTAATTCTGTAAGTTATATTAATTAAAAATGAAAGGAGGCAAAATGGGTGATCTGAAAAAATGGCTAGTTGTTCTTGGGGGAGTTATAGCAGTAATTGGCCAGTTCTGGGGAGCTGACTTCTATCTTCCACTGATTGGTGGAGCAGTTGCAGCAATAGTTGGTTTGCTTATGAATTAACTTCTTTTTTTCATTCTTATACTTAGAATTCTTAGTAGAATCTCTCTAATTCTTTCTAATTTTTAGAAGGGAGGGAGTAATTAATTTTTATTTTAGATCATTTATTCCCAAAACAATTAGGAGGACAGCTATCATAGCAACAAGCCAGAAAATACCGCCTTTGAGAAAAATCCATGCAGAATGTAAAAGGTTGAAGTCTTTTCCAAGCAATGTCCATGAATACGCTGAAGAAGCCCATCCTATCATAATTACGGCTACAATAAGAATCAATCCAAATATAAGTTCAGACCATTTATTCATGTATTTCTTTAACTTTTTTTCTTTAAAAAGATTCTTGTGGTGGATTATCTGTTTTAAAATAAGTACTGAGGATAGATTTATAAATTCCTTATTTTTTTATCTTGCATGAGTTTTATTTCAGATCTCTCTGAAAGTTTAGCAATTCCCCTCTAGTTTTTGAGATCTTTAGCTATGCTTAGGTTCATATTAATCTTTATCTTTAATCTTAAATTAAACTTTTATCAACTAAAAAGAAAATGAAAAAACAAACAAAAGAAGAAGAAATTGCAAGAAGAAATCTTCTGAGAAAAGGCGAAGAGATTTCAGGAGTTATCATAAAAGGGTATGATTTTAACAAAGGACTGGATTATGAGAAAATTATAAGGAGTTTTTCCAGCAGCGGTTTTCAGGCAAGCAATTTATCAAAGGCAATAGAAATTGTCAGAGAAATGCGGAAAGAGGAGGCAACTATCTATTTTGGATACACTTCAAATATGGTTAGTTCAGGGTTAAGGGAAGTGATAAGATGGCTTGTTGAGAATAAAAAAGTTGACATCTGTGTTACGACCTGTGGTGGTGTTGAAGAAGATATAATAAAATGTCTAGGTAATTTTATTCTGGGAGATTTTAATGCGGCCGGTGCTAAGCTCAGAGAAAAATCAATAAACAGAATCGGGAACATTTTTGTTTCAAACTCCAATTATGTTTCTTTTGAAAATTTTGTCATGCCTGTTCTTGAAGATCTTTATCAGGAACAGAAAAAAAGAGATAAACCTCTTTTAACTTATGAAATTGTGTGGAAACTCGGGGAAAAAATAAATAATCCTGAAAGCATTTGTTATTGGGCATGGAAAAATAAAATCAAGATACACTGCCCTACAATAATGGACGGAAGTCTGGGGGATATGATTTATTTCTTCAAATTTAAGAGAGAAGATTTTTGTATTGATATTTCAGAAGACACACGCGAGTTTAACAATTCAACAATAGGACTGAAAAAATCAGGAGTAATCATCCTTGGTTCAGGGGTTGTTAAGCATAGCATCCTTAATGCAAACATGTACCGGAACGGAGCTGATTACGCTGTCTATATAAATAATTCTATGGAATTCGACGGAAGTGATGCAGGAGCTCTTCCAGAAGAAGCTGTTTCATGGGGCAAGCTGGCTCCAGAAAGTAAAAGAGTAAAAGTCTTTGGGGATGCATCGATTATCTTTCCGATTTTTATTGCCGAGGGATTTGTTAGAAAATAATTTTAGAGTTGGGTTGATAGATTTTTCTCAAATTTTTTGCTAAAAGTTTATATATATTTAGTACTTTTGAATTAAATGAAACAAGTAGTCCAATCTGAGGAGCAGCATGAAAAACAGAAAGTGAAGAGTCAGATAAAGAAGAGTAAGACTATTCCCGAAGAAAAAAGCATTACAGATATTTTAAAAATATTCTCTCCTGGGACAGCGATCAGAACTGCTCTTGATGATATACTCCATGCAGAGATGGGTGCTTTAATTGTCTTTGAAAAAGAAGGGCTCTTAGATATTGTTGAAGGAGGATTTAAAATCAACTGTAAGTTTACCCCTCAAAAACTTGTTGAAATTGCAAAAATGGACGGGGCGATTGTACTCTCAAAAGATTTAAAGAAAATTTTGCATGCGAATACTCTTTTGATTCCAAGCAGCAAGATTAATTCAAAGGAAACTGGAACGAGGCACAAGGCAGCAGAAAGAACTGCTCAGCAATTTAATACGACTGTCGTCGCTGTTTCTGAGAGAAGAAAAAAGATAACAGTTTACTTTGGAGATGAAAGCCATTATCTTGAGGAAACTTCTGAGATTTTGAGAAGAGCTGCGGAAACTCTCCAGATACTTGAAAAACAAAAAGAAATTTTTGATGAATTACTCTCTCATCTGAATGTTCTTGAAATAACCGGCTTGACCACTATGAGTGATGTTTGCAATGTCCTGCAGACTGCTGAGATAATGAGAAGGATTTCTGAAAATGTCAAAAAGTACCTTGTTGAACTTGGGAAAGAAGGAGTGATTGTTAGCATGAGACTTAAAGAACTTACAAAGAGTCTTGGTAAGGAAAGAGAAAGCATAATGAATGATTACTTCAGTTCTAATATGTCAGGGAAGGATGAGATTTTATCTGATATGAATTTTGACTTTTTACTTGAAACATCAAATGTTTTGAGAATGCTTTTTGATGAATTACATGATAATCCCACCACATCAAAAGGAACAAGAATTTTAAACAAAACAAATCTGCTTGAAAAGGACATAAAAACTCTTTTTGATAATCTACAAACACTGGACAAGATTTTTAACACTGATAAAGAATCTTTAAAGAAGATTTTCAAAAATGAGGATTTTGTAGATTCTCTTATGGAAGAAATAAAGAACTTAAAAGAAAAAGTTCTTATGGGCAAGAAGATCTGAATTTCTCTTTTTGATAAAAATTTATAAATTGGATTCTTTTTAATTGTAAATCATGCTCACAAAAAAACAAATTAAGGAGATTCGAGAACACCTTGATAATGCTCAGAATCCTGTTTTCTTTTTTGATAATGATCAGGATGGGTTATGTTCTTTTCTTTTATTGAGGAGATATATTGGCAGGGGTAAGGGTGTTCCTATAAAATCTTTTCCTGAACTAACTGCAGAGTTTTTCAGAAGAGTCCATGAATTTAAATCAGATTACATATTTATTCTGGATAAGCCTGTTGTTTCAGATGATTTTTTTGCCGAGGCAGAAAAATACAATGTGCCTGTTGTATGGATAGACCACCATCTTGTAGAATTCGAGAAAATTCCTGCTTTTGTCAATTATTATAATCCTTTATTTAACAGGAAAAAAAATGAAGAGCCTGTGACATCTTTGTGTTATAAGGCAACAGAAAAAAAGGAAGATTTGTGGATAGCTGTTGTTGGCTGCATTTCTGATAAATTTGTTCCGAAGTTTTATGATGAGTTTGAGAAAAAATATCCTGATTTAACTGTTAAGGGTAAGGAGAAGAAAGCTATGGACATTTATTATAAATCTCAGATTGGGAGAGTCTCTAGGATTATGGGAGCAGGGCTCAAGGACAGGACAACAAACGTGGTAAATATGATAAGATTCCTTCTTAAAGCAAAAACCCCTTATGAGGTTCTTGAAGAGAGTAGCAAGAATCGCACTTTGCATCATAGATTTAAACAAATAGAATTGAAATACCAGAAACTTCTTAGTAAGGCGGTTTCAATTGGGAAAAAGCAGGGGAAAACGATTTTTTTCCAATATGGGGGTGATTTAAGTGTGAGCGCAGATCTGGCAAACGAACTGAGTTACATCTTCCCTGGAAAAAGAATCATCGTAAGTCGTGTTATAGGAATTAAAGCCAACATCTCTATGAGGGGAAAGAAAATAAGAGATTTATTTCTGGAAGCTATTAAAGATATTGATGGAGCTCGGGGCGGAGGGCATGAGGATGCTATTGGAGGGCAGATGAATGTTGATGACATCGAGAAATTCAGGGAGAATCTTAAAAAAATCTTAGATTCGCAGTCCAGTTAGATTATTCACTATTCAATGAGCATTGAAAACAGAAATATATAAAAACCGCCTTTTCTTTTGGATGGTATGAGTAGAAGACTAGGGAAAGAATTTGAATGGAATTTATGTCATGTGGGAAGATATTCTCTAGTTTTCACAATTAAAACTTACTCAATTTAATCCAGGTCACTTCTATGGGCTTGAATTGAATTGGGTGTTTTCTATATCAATTTGAGCTTTGGCAGGGATTTCTGGATTAATTGGGCTTTTGGAAAAATGGAAACTTTGTTAGAAGAAAAAGAAGGAAATGACAAAGAGCTTCTTGAAAGGGAGCTTACTAAGTTGATGGAGGTTACTTGCAAGATGGAATGGGAATTAGAGCTTGCATTTCAGGAAGCTAAGTCAGAGAAATAATTGCAAAAGAGAAAAGATAGTCTGATACTAGTCAGACTGTTAGTGGTTCTTATTTA
>CAZQSV010000017.1:0-8709 GCA_964596305.1 Candidatus Woesearchaeota archaeon | reverse complement strand
TCCCTGTCTCTTCCTCCGACAGATTTGACAGCTTTCCATATAGCTTCTGCGATTTTGTCTTGATTAAATAAAACAACACTGCCATCCCTTTTTCTGATTTTTGTCACCATTTTTTATTTTCACAAACCTTTCATCTCTTTTTTGAAATCTTTAATATCCTGAAAATCCCTGTATACTGAGGCAAATCTTATGTAAGCAACATTATCAAGTTTCTTTATTTTTCTTATTACAAGCTCGCCAATAGCAGAACTTTTCACTTCTTTTTTTCCGCGCCTCATTAACTGCTCTTCTATTTCATTTATCATCTTATCAATCTTTTCTTTTGGAACAGGGCGCTTTTCAAATGCTCTTTCAATCCCTGTCTCAAGTTTTTCTTTAACAAATTTCTCCCTTCGTCCGTCTTTTTTAATTATATAAAGTTCACTTTTAGCTATTTTTTCGTAAGTTGTAAATCTTTTTTTACACTTTAAGCATTCGCGTCTTCTTCTTATTCCTCTAGGAGACCTTCTTTTGTCTGTTACTTTAGTTTTTCCACCGCAATAAGGGCATTCCATAAGACATACAATATGTTGTAGTTTATAAATATTCCCACATCAAGTGGTTGTATTAATGCTTTTTATTTTAATGTCTGAAGTATTTAAAGATTTATTTTTACTTAGGTATGATAACAGGCTTCCATCACCATAAGGTAGGAGATAGCTATGAAGTAAAGTAATGAAGTTAGATATAAATCAGCTTATAAATTTTCCTGCTGGCCATTTTACATAAAATCTCTTAACAATTCTTCTCTAGAATGTGGACTTAAATAGGTTACAGGAATATCTGCTAGAGTAATAGCCCCTGTTTTTCCTTCTTGTTTTAACCTGTAAGCCCCTCTCGCAGTAGCGACCATAATGCCTGCAGTACCGTGTGAATTGCTCTCATATTCACAAAAGAACTCATGTTTTGATGGGTATGACCCTGTTTTTCCAGTCGCAATAACCAGACCATTATGCTGTTTTGAGTTTGAATGATTCACTAGAAATTCTTCCTCACTGACAAACTCAACACTAGTTTTATAACCCTTAAAATAAGATTTCATTTTTTTAGTCTCTTTCTCTATTCTCTCTTTTTCCTTAGGATTATCTGCCCAGTTTTCTAAAGTAATAATACATTCTCTTATTACTGTCTTTTCTCCTTCTAGAATTTCTTCACCATTTCTTGCTTTCTCAATAAGTTCAGGAATAGCATGAGTATACTGGATAGCGTATTTTACACCTTTTATGCCTAAAAGTGCATTTGAATGACCCATGCTTTTACCGCCCCTAGGATTTGTGCCATAAAACGGTTTTGGCTTTGGTCCTATGGCATAAGAATCAAATGAAATTCTGGCTGTAGAAAATGTCCCTGGATCCCAACCTGTTGAGATTACAGCTAATTTACTTCTTGATCTAGTAACTCTATCCATTACATTAGAATAGCTAAGTATTCTAGGATGAGTATCAAAGCTGTCTACTGTCACTTCAAAATACTGTGCAAAATAAGGTCCTTGTCCAAGTTCTAGCAATTTTTCATCCCCTTCCATGATTATTCTGGAGAGCAGTATTTTATTCTTAAGAATTTTTGAAACCTCTTTTTCGTCACCAAATAAATCTTTCTTAGAGCCACCACAAAGAAATGCGACCTCTGTACCAAGATTACTCCATCCTTTCTTATCTTTTATATCAAAAACAGGCACATCTAGATCCTTAACCTCTTTTAAAACTCTCTCACGGTCTCTAGATATTATTCCAACAAGAGTGATATCTCTGTACTTTTCTTCGTTTTCTTTAACTACATCATGAACTGCTTTTCCTATGTTTCCATAACCGACAACTATTGTCTTTATTTTCTCGGACATCTTAATCTCAGCCTCTTAGAGTATTTGCCATAGAATAAACTTTGCCTTTTTCTCCTTTTTCCATAGCATTAACGAGGAATGGTAAAGCTTTTTCTACTGTTCCTTGAGCATAAGTATCCCTCTCCAAAACCTCTGTCTGGAAAGTTAATTTTACCTTGCCATCAGGACTTGCTATTCTTATAAAATGGTCTCCATGTCCGTAAGTAGCAGTTCTGTCCCCTTTTGTCGGAACAAAATTAACTCCTAATTTCTTTATTGCATCTCCCCATTTTACAAGTGTTCCACTTATTGGATCTTTTTTTGTGTCTTGATGACTATCAACTCCATAACCAGAAAATCCCTTCAAAGCTCCTGGGAAAGTTTCACCAGCATATTTCAACATTGCCCCAAAAACAACCAAAGGAGTGCTCATATTTTTGTCAATAACAGCACAGATATTACTCTCTTTTACTGCTTTTTCTAATTTACTTTCTTCTTCTGGATCTACTCCTGTTCCTCCATAAATGAAGGGGATTTCATATTTAACAAATAAGCTATTAACACCATGGCCCTCTACTGTCGCAAAGTTTATTCCAAGGAGAGAATCCTTATATCCTTTCTTTAACTCTACTAATGTTTTTTCATGATCTTCTGGGGGGATTAGATGAATTCCTTTTGAATTATAATAATCAGCTATAAACTTGTCATCTATTTTCTTACCTTTTATCTCTTCACCAGTAAGAGCAGTATCATCTTGGTCATATTTAGCAAGATTAACATTCTTAGTCTCATTGACGATGTTCCCTATTCTTGTTGGCATATCGCCAGGCAATCCAACCAAGATAATATTTGCTTCTTTCATTTTAAATTATCCTTTTTTATTTTTATAGACTTATAAGCTTTATTACACTGAAAACGATATTAACTAAAATTTCCCACCAAAACATTTATAAACTATAATGAATACATATTCATAACTAAATAAGCCATTTATGGCAAGGAGGACTAAAATGCCTAGAGGAGATAGAAATGGTCCAGCAGGACAAGGATCTATGACTGGAAGAGGAATGGGATCCTGTGCAGGTTATTCTGTACCAGGATATATGAATGGTAGATTTGGAAGAGGCATGGGTAGAGGTTTTGGTAGAGGATTTGGATGGAGAGCAAGAGCAATGCAAGTTATGCCAATCCAGCAACCTGCAGTGATCACAGAAAAGCAAGAAAAACAATTTTTGGAGCAGGATTTAAATGCTCTAAAAGAAGAAATGAAAGAAATAGAGAAAAGATTAAAAGAACTTAAAGGGTAATTAAAATATATGGGAAGAATGAGAGAAAATTTTAAAAATTTTTTGCCTCTTAAACTTTAGAAAGATCTAAGATGAAAGAAAAAATAGCTGGAATTGCAGTATTTGCTAATCTTTTATTAGCAATTGGAAAACTTATAGTAGGATTTTTAGCAGGAGCTACATCTATTTTTGCAGAAGGAATCCATTCAGGAATGGATGTTTTGTCTTCTGGAATTGGACTTATTGGGATTAAATTAGCTAAGAAACCCGTAGATAAAAAACATCCCTATGGGCATTACAAATTTGAAGTTTTATCTGGATTAATTATCACAATAATTTTATTTTTAACAGGAGGTTTTATTGTTTATGATTCTTTTAGAGGCTTTCAAAATCCCTCTGTCATTAATATTGGATATTTAGCATTAGGAATTATGATTATTTCAGCAGTAATTAATGAAATTATGGCAAGATTAAAAATTTATTATGGAAAAAAAGAAAATTCAATAAGCTTATTATCAGATGGGATTCATTCAAGAATTGATGTTTATACTTCTATTGCAGTGTTAGTAGGATTATTAATTGTGAAATTTTTAGGATTTGTTTATGCAGATTCTTTATTGGCATTATTAATTGGGTTGTATATTATTAAAGAATCTTTTTCATTAGGAAAAGAAGCCACAGATTCACTATTAGATGTTTCAGCAGGGGAGGAAATAGAAGAAAAAATAAGGGAAATCGGAATACAAAATAAAATAGAAATCTCGGATATAAAAACTCAAAAAAAAGGTTCTGCTGTAGTTGCAAATTTAGAGATTAAATTACCTAATAAGATAAGTGTTAAGGAAGCATCAGATATATCCAATGTTCTTAAGGAATCTTTAATTAAAAAAATAGAACCATTAGAATATGTAGCAATTCAAATAAAAAGCCACGATGTTACTGATTCATATTTCAAACCAAAAGATTTTGTTTCAAAAATAACTGGAAAAGGATTTGGTTGGCAAAGAAAGGGTAGATTTAAAGATACAATTAAAGAAGCTCAAGGCAAGGGTCCAGAAGGTTATTGTATCTGTCCAAAATGTAATTATAAAATAAAACATGAGAGAGGAGTTCCATGTTCAACAATTAAATGCCCTAAATGTAAAATAAAATTAACAAGAGGATAATATGCCAAGACCAAAAAGAATTAGAAGAATATTTTTTGAGCCGAGAATTAATTATTTCAAACCTGCGGGGGTATTATTAAAAGATTTGCAAGAAAGTGTTTTAACAAGGGATGAGTTAGAAGTAATAAGATTGATTGATTATGAAAATGTTAAGCAAAGTAAAGTAGCTAAGAAAATGAAAATAAGTCAGCCGACATTGTCTAGAATGTTAAAATCTGCAAGAAAAAAAATAGCAGATGCTTTAATTAATGGTCAAGCAATTAAAATTCAAGGAGGTAATTTTAAAATGGTTCAACAATCCCAAGGAAGAGGACTTGGTTTAGGAAGAGGCAGAGGAGCTGGCGGAAGAGGGAGAATGGGTGGTTCACTAGCGGCAGGCCCAGGAGGAATTTGCAAATGTCCAAAATGCGGATATGAGGAAACCCAAATAAGAGGTCAACCCTGCATGAATAAAAAATGTCCAAAATGCGGAAGTCTTATGACACGAGGGTAAAATTAAATTATAAGGAGATTAAAAATGAAAAAACTTAAGATTTACTTATTTAGACATGGACAAACATATTATAACAAAAACAAAATCTTTACTGGATGGAAGGATTCACGTTTAACTCCTTTAGGTAAAAAACAAGCAAAGATAATTGCAAAAAAATTAAAAAATAAAAGTATTGATGTTGCATTTCAAACTACTTTATCCCGTTCTAAAGATACTTTAAAAGAAGTCCTAAAATTTCACCCAGAATGCGAAGAGATGATAATTGCGAATAGAATGGTTGAGCGAAGTTATGGATTTTTAGAGGGAAAAAGCCACAAAAAAATCATTGAAAAATATGGAAAAGAGCAATATGAAAAATGGCACCGCGGATGGAATAATCCTCCAAAAAACGGAGAATCTTTTAAAATGATTGAAAAGAGAGTTAAGATTTTTATCAAAAATCTAATCAAATTCATGAAAAAAAATAAAGTAAATGTAGCTATATCTTCTCATGGAAATTCTATGAGATTATTTAGAAAATTAATTGAAAAAGCAACTATTAAAGAGACTTGTTCATGGAATATCCCTTATGATAAATATTTTGAATATACAGTTAAAATAAAATGAAAATTAAAAATATTACTATCTTGTCTGGATACAATAAAAAGAAAGAAAAAGAAATTATAGAAAAAATAGAAATTCTGGAAGGGCAAAAAATAGGAATAGTTGGACATACAGGTTCTGGAAAAAGTCAATTACTTTATGATATTGAAAAATTAGCTTATGGGGAAACAAAAACTAAAAGGAAGATTCTCATTAATGGTAAAAAAGCCGATAAAATTTTGAAAACAGATCCTTCTATTAAAATAATTGGTTATTTAACTCAACATATGAATTTTATGACTGACACTAGCGTTTATGAATTTTTAAAAACCCATATAATTACCAGAGGGAAGCATAAAAGCAAAGAGGAAACTAAAAAAATTATTGAAAAAGTAATAGACGAAGCCAATAAAATAACTGGTGAAGAAATAAAAAAAGAAACTAATTTGCTTATCTTATCTGGAGGGCAATCAAGAGCTTTGATGGTTGCAGATTTGGCATATGTTAGTGAATCTCCTATAATTTTAATCGATGAAATAGAAAATGCTGGAATAAAAATAAAACAGGCCCTTACTCTCCTTATTAAAAAAGGCAAGATAATTTTCCTGGTTACTCATGATCCTATGCTTGCATTAGACACTGATAAAAGATTTGTTATGAAAAATGGGGGAATTAACAATGTTATTCATACTTCTATAAGAGAAAAAGGGATAGCAAATTATTTTTCCTGGATAAATGATTATATACTGGATATAAGAGAAAACATCAGGGATGGAAAAAAAGTTGATGAATTAAGATTAATTTGCACGCCAGTCGGAGAGAAAAAATGAAAATTGTAATATTTGGAGGAACACCTGGAAGTGGAAAAACAAGCATAATTAAATTTATAATCCAAGAATTAAAAGATTTAAAAATTCATTATGTTAAGTTTGATGTTTTAAGCACTGATGATGATTTATTAATAAAACAAAAATTTGGGGTAAGTACAGAAAATAAAATTTCTGGAGAAGTTTGTCCAGATCATTATGCTGCTTTAGAAATTCCAAAAATAATTGAAAAACATAAAGACAAAGATTTGATAATTATAGAAACCGCAGGTCTATGTTTAAGATGTTCTCCTTATGTAAATGAAGGATTAGCTGTCAATGTTTTGAATATTTTAGCAGGAAAGCCTTCCGGGTATGGTCCATTACTAACTGATGCAGATGTAATTATTGTGTCTAAAGGAGATTTAATCTCCCAGGCAGAAAGAGAAATATTCAGAAGCAAGATTTTAGAAGTAAACAAAAATGGTTTGATAATTGATGGAAATGGTTTAACTGGAGAGGGAGCAATTGATGTATCTGAGAGAATAAAAAAAATTCCAGAAGTAAAAAAGACTCTCACTTTAAAAAATTCTATGCCTACTGCAATCTGTGGATATTGTTATGGAAATAAAATATTAGATTCTAAAGAAACATTAAATAGATATAATCGAGGGAAGGAATTGAAGGCAAGAGTTCCTAATTTAAATTGTGGTAAATGTGGATTTAAGTCTTGTAACGAGTTTATAAGAGCAGTTTTAGATAAAAAAATAAATGAAGATAGATGCCCTTACATAAAAAAATAAAATGGTAAAAATAATCAAAGAAAAATGCGATGGGTGTGGAAATTGTGTAGAAGTATGCCCTTTTGGGGTATTAGAAATTAAAAATGGGAAAGCAATAGTTAAGCATCCTGAACAATGTAAAAAATGTGGGGCATGCATGTCTGCTTGTCCAAATAATGCGATTAGAATAAATGATAAAGATAAAGGGGAAAAATAAAATGCCATGGGTAGACAAAAATAGATGTATTGGTTGTGGAATTTGTGTTAGGGAGTGCCCCGTCAATGCTATAAGTATGGAAAATGGAAAAGCAGTAATAGACATGAAAAAATGTATTAGATGTAAAAAATGCCATGAGATTTGTCCGAAAAACGCAGTAAGGCATGATAGTGAAAAAAATCAAAAGGAGGTATAAAAATGAAAGTAGCAATAAGTTCGATAGGGAAGGATTTAGAGAGTGAAGTAGATGCAAGATTTGGTAGATGTGTTTATTTTTTAATTGTTGATGTTGAGAATAATAAGATAAAAAATGTAAAAGCAATTAAAAATACAGCATCCTCTCAAATGGGTGGAGCAGGAATTACATCAGCACAAATTGTTGCAAATGAAAAAGTAGATTTAGTTGTAACTGCAAATGTTGGTCCAAGGGCTTTTTCAGTGTTTAGTCAACTTGGAATTAAAGTTTATCAAGGACAAGGAAAAATAAAAGATATTGTTCAGCAATTTATTGATGGGAAATTAACACAAATAACAGACTCAACAGGACCACAGCATATGGGTTTTAAAGAGTAAAATATTAAAAAATAAAGTTATAAAAAAACGATAATAACAGAGAAACCAAGAAAGCTTTAAGAAAAGTAATACATCCTAAATTTAATAAGAATCTTATTGCATTGGATATGATAAAAAATATTAATCTTAATAAAAATGAAACCAAAAAAATCTTCACAAAGCTCAGATTTTCTGGGTCCCAAAAATCCTAAAGGATCTTTGCGGATAGCAATTACAGGAGGGAAAGGCGGGATAGGTAAATCAACTATTGCAACAGCTTTAGCTATTGAATTAAGTAAAAAAAGTAAAGTTCTTCTTATAGATGCAGATGTTGACTGTCCAAATGACCATTTAATTCTTAACATAAAAAGAAAAAAAGTTAAAGATATTTATCAGCCAATTCCTAAATTTGATTTTAAAAAATGTAAAAAATGTGGTAAATGTTCAGAGGTTTGTAGAGAAAACGCAATTGTTTTTGTAAAAGATGAATTTCCAATACTTATTCCTGAAAAATGCATTGGATGTTCTGCATGTATGATTGCTTGTCCTCACGGAGCAATAAAAAAAGATAAGAAAAAGATAGGAACAATTTATTCTGGAAAAATCAAAAATTTAGATTTTTTAGCTGCTGAAACTGAAATTGGTGTTGAGGAAGAATCCCCTATTGTTAATGCTTTAAAAGATTATATAAAACATAAGGAAAAAGAATATGATTTTATTTTAATTGATACCTCCCCTGGAACTCATTGTAATGTTATCTCTGCTTTGCAAGGTTGTGAATTAGCTTTTTGTGTTACAGAGCCTACACCTCTTGGAGCCCATGATTTAGTTTTAATTTTAGAATTATTAAAAAAATTGAAAATACCTGCTAAAATTATTTTAAATAGAGCAGATATTGGAAATAGAAATCTTATCGAAAGAATGGTTGAAAAATATAAAACAGAGATTATTACAGAAATTTCTTATA
>CAZQSV010000016.1:0-9092 GCA_964596305.1 Candidatus Woesearchaeota archaeon | reverse complement strand
TTTAAATCAGGTTTAGCAGATAGTTCAGAAAAAACCACTAAACTTCACACAGCAAATCATTTGTTATTATCAGCGTTAAGAAAAGTTCTAAAAGATAAAAACATAATTCAAAAAGGAAGCAATATAACTCCTGAAAGATTGCGTTTTGATTTTTCTTTCCCGCGAAAACTAACTGATGAAGAGATTAAGAAAGTTGAGGGGTTAGTAAATGAACAAATAAAAAAAGAACTTCCGGTAATAAGAAAAGAGATGTCTCCTACAGAAGCAAAGAAAAAAGGGGCTATGGGTATCTTTGATAAAAAATACGGAGAAAAAGTTTCAGTTTATGCTATTGGAAGATTTTCAAAAGAAATCTGCGCAGGTCCGCATGTTAAAAACACAAAAGAACTCGGTAAGTTTAAGATTGTAAAAGAAGAAAGCAGTTCTGCAGGTGTTAGAAGAATAAAGGCGATTATCAAATAACCTGATTTTCAAGCAGTTTCATTACCTGAATCATCCTCTTGAATATATGCAAAACTATCTGAATTATAAACATCCAAGAGACCATACCTCTCATTAATTCTACCAAGTTTCCATGAATTAAGAATCCCTAAAAAAGTTCTTTTTCTGATTCCTTCGAGAGTTTTGGCATCTCTATACTCCTGAAGACCCTCTGGCAAGGAAATTCCTCTCGAGACTAAAAGAATCTCTGGTTCAGAATCAATAGTTATGCCCCCAGTGAATTCCATGGAATAATCTGTAATTATTGCAGGACCTCCTGTCTCAACAAAACAATATCCGCTGCCATAAAAGCTTTCCTTCACAGGGCATTTAATCCCAACAGCCTCGTGATTTTCCTCTGGAAAGAAAAATATCGCAGTGCCATAACCAAGCTCCCTCAAAAAAAGAGTCAGAAACTGGGATTTTCCGCTGCAAACTCCCCGACCCTCATATAAAACCTCATAAGGATATCTCGAGTGGTTTAATTTAGTATTTACAATAAAAGTATTCTTATCTGAAACTCCATAAGGAATATTCTGAACAAGACTTACAACAATTCTCGCCTGCTCAACTTTGTCATCAGGAGCAAGATTTTGTATTCTCTTAACTAAAGGCAAAATAGCTTCCCTCTGAATTTCATCATCAATACTCCTTATCTTAAAATCCGCTCTGGAAGGGATACTCTCTCCATTCAGAGAAAGTGTTCTTGAAAGACGTGAAACATAATCATTGACTCCCTCATAAACTGTAAAAAGAATTTTATCTTCCTGGCCTTCCAGGAAATAACTTAAGTTAATATCTTTCAGACCTGTGTAATATTGTGAAATACAAAAATCTCCTTCTCTCCAAAAAGAAAAATTATTGTAATTAGGACAACCACAAACAGATGCTTTTTCAATCAAAACCCCTTCATCACAATAATAAGGCTTATCTAATGAACACGTATTATAAAAAGTTCCATCACCGCATGCAGGAATTTCTTCATACTTATTAGAATCAATGCTTAAAGCCAAGAAAGTCAGAACCAAAGTAACAAAGAGAAGAATCAGAATATACTTCAAATTATTCCCTTGAAAACCGTATTTTCCAAAAGTATCTCTTACCTCTTTCTCATCCATTAAGAAATAAGAAAAAACAATTATAAAAATCTAACTGTGATAAAAAATTAGATATCTAAAGGAGTTCTAGAAATATAAATACCCGGCTTACCAGGTTTTGCTTTCTTGGCTTTCTCTTGAGGATCTAGTTTATAATTCTCTTTTACCTCTTGTGAAGAATACACTCCAACAACCTTAGATCCAGAAAGCTTCATTAATAATTGTTTACTGTTCTTGAATAATTTTGTCTCACTTGGGATAGTATAGATATAAGTATAAGGCTTATCAATTCCTAGAATCTGTTTTATATGGTTAATATCACTTCCTGCCTTATTTACAATCTCCTCCTCTCTTTCAAACACCTCATTAATCTTACTCTCGTCAAATTTAGGCCAGTTCGACGTAGAAACAAAAGTTTTATCTCCTAATCTGCTCCATAGTTCCTCTGAAATAAAAGGACAATAAATACTTAATACGCTCAAGAAACTCTTAGCTGTCTTCTTGCTTATTTTTTTATCTGAAATGTAATTAAAAAATTCTCTTAATTTGATAATGGCTAAATTATGTTTAAACGCCCCAATATTCTCTTGAACTTCCTTAGACAATTTATTTATTTTATTCTGAGTTAGGGGGGTATCTTTTCCTTCATCTAATTTTGAAAAATAAGTATACACTTTTTCCAAGAATTTCCTGCCCCCAATAACAATTTTCTCATCCCATGAACTGTCGCTATCAGAACTTCCAAAAGAAACCAAAGCCAATCTTAAAGTATCTGCTCCATATTTTTCAATGGTCTCCAAAGGCTCAATAACATTCCCTTTAGATTTTGACATTTTGTTTCCATCTTCTCCACTAACAATCCCCTGGGTAAAATAACTTAAAGCAGGTTCGTCAAATTTCAATAATCCAATATCTCTCAAGAACTTAGTATAAAATCTAACATAAATTAAGTGCATGGTTATATGTTCTGGTCCCCCAATATACTGGTCAATTGGACCCCAATAATCCACTTTGCTTTTACTGAATATCTTCTTATTATTACCAGGATCTGTATATCTTAAGTAATACCAACTTGAATTTACAAAAGTATCCATTGTATCTGTTTCTCTTCGAGCCTTATTACCACATTTTGGACATTTAACATTAATCCATTTTTTAGCAGTCTCAAGAGGATTTCCTTTTCCAAAATTGACTTTTTCCGGAAGCTTGACTGGCAGATCTTTCTCAGGAACAGGAACAATTCCGCATTTATCACAATAAACAATCGGAATAGGAGTTCCCCAATACCTCTGCCGAGAAATAAGCCAATCCCTCAGTTTATAATTAACAGTTTTTCTTCCAAGACCCTCTCCTTCTAAATATTGTGTAATATTCCATTTCGCTTTATTACTTTCAAGACCATTAAATCTTTCAGAATTAATTAAAACCCCGTTTCCTGTATAAGCTTCCTTTTTTACATCTCCGCCTTTAATAACTTGCCTAATCTTAATCCCATATTTCTTTGCAAATTCAAAATCTCTCTGGTCATGTGCAGGAACAGCCATAACCATCCCAGAACCATAATCAGCGACGACAAAATTTCCAGCATAAACAGGAACTTTCTCATTATTAAGAGGATTAATTGCATAACTACCTGTAAAAATCCCTTCCTTTTCCAGTTTTTCCAGTTCTTTCTCAGAAACACTTTTTAATTTTTTCAGAAAATCCTTGACTTCTTTTTCCTGGTCAGCTATAACCAATTCCATTAATCTAGGGTGCTGTGCAGAGACCACCATAAACGTAACTCCAAAAATTGTATCAGGCCTGGTTGTGAAAATTGGCCATTTTTGTCTTGAAATTATTCTCTCAAGAAGTTCTGGGAATTCCTGGGTGCCCATACTTTTCTCTACAAAATGCCCAAACCCTTTTTCAAAACAAAGAACTTTTGCAGGCAATTCCTTTGCATAGTTATATGCATTTGTAATATGATGCTTATAATCGTCTTTAGCTGTAAAAAGAATTATCTCTTCATCCACAAATTTCTGAAGATTTTCATATGTTTTGTTTCCATATAAATCATCTATATAACTCATATGCCATCCTGCTGCTTTTCCAGGTGAGACCAAAATCAGCTTCCTAATTTCCTTTTTTGTCTCTCCTAACCAACGAACTAAAAAAGCTCCTCCAGCACTATGCCCAATCAAAACAGAATTCTCATCAATTTTTAATTTTTCAAGTTCCTTTTTCCAATCTTTATATTTTGGTGCCCAACTTTCAGGCATCAAAGGGATCTCACATTTTATTCCTTTTTTCTCTAATTCTTTTTTTATCCAAGGAAGCCAGTTTCTCTCATTTTGGGGAGGTGATCCTCCTTTAAGCTTTTCCCTCTCTTTTTGATTGCTCCCATGAACAATTATAACATTTGAAATTTTATTCCTGGGAGTCTCTATCTCAAAATCAATTTCAGTTCCTTCACTCCTCCCAATCCAGTTCCTCTGCATTTTTTTGGCTCGATCAGGCCAGTCTAACTTTTCTAACTTTTCTAACAGTTCATCAGCATAATCAGTTACCTTAAAAAACCACTGCTCTAAATGTTTAATTTCTACATTTGTATCCTCATGTCTCCAGCATTTCCCATTCACTACCTGCTCATTAGCCAAAACAGTATCACATTTTTTACAATAATTTACAGCTGATTTTTTTCTATACGCAAGGCCTTTTTCTAACATTTTCAGAAATATCCATTGATCCCATTTGTAATAACTTGGATCACTTGTCTTAATCAATCTGCTCCAATCATAACTCCACCCCATAGCTTTCTGTTGCTTCATAAAATTATCAATTGATTTTTGGGTATACTTCAAAGGGTGCATTCCTATCTTTATAGCAGCATTTTCAGCAGGTAGCCCTAAAGAGTCATAGCCGATAGGATACAGAACATTAAACCCCTGTAACCTCTTGAATCTAGCAAAGATATCTCCTAATGTATAAACAAAAGCATGCCCCATATGTAGCCCTTCCCCAGAAGGATAAGGAAACATATCCAAACAATAAAATTTTTTCTTCTTAGAGTTTTTCTTAACTTTGAAAATTTTTTTCTCTTCCCACTTCTTCTGCCACTTCTTCTCTATTTTTTTAAAATCAGTATTTTTCATTATATAATATCTCTTCCGTAACTTTAAAACATTTCTATAAAACGTCTCGCTAACTTTAAATATCAAGTTTCCTTAATTAGAACATGGAAAAGATCAAAGCGCACATCACTGGCGAGACAATTTCAAGCAATTCTGCAGAAGCTTTTACATTGTATAAAAAAAGTTACTTTGGTGAACCAGTAGGGGAAAAAGTCCAGTATTCCCTGTCAGAAGCACTTTTTCTTGTTGAAAAAAAGAAAATGGAAGTTTTCCAGAGAAACAAAAAAATTTTGTTCAAAGAGTTGATAAAAAAAGCTCAGAGAATTGACAGACGAATCAATGTCAAATACACTGTTTTTAGTGACTTAAGAGAAGGTGGATATATTGTAAAAACCGCTCTCAAATTTGGAGCTGACTTCAGGGTTTATGAAAAAGGTGCAAAGCCAGGGAAAAAACACGCAAAGTGGATTGTATTTGCAGATCATGAATCAAAAAAACTTACATGGCATGAGTTTTCTGCAAAAAATCGTGTCGCACACAGCACAAAGAAAAAACTTCTTTTAGCAATTGTCGATGACGAAGGAGACGTCAGCTATTGGGAAGTAAATTGGGTAAGACCATAAAAATCTTTATAATCCCTCTACCTCTCATTTAATTATGCCTGCTCAAGATACTTCACCAATAAAAGAAAAAATCATTTCTATCTTAAGAAGAAATGGCCCGAGTCTTCCAGTTCATATTGCCAGAGAAATTGATTCAAGCATACTTTTCACTTCAGCATTCCTCTCAGAGCTCGTTTCTGAAAAGAGAATAAAAATGAGTAATCTAAAAATTGGAAACTCTCGTCTTTACCTAATCGAAGGACAAGAAAATAGGATTGAAACATATTCTCATTATTTAAAAAGCAAAGAAAAAGAGGCCTTTAATCTTCTCAAAGAAAAAAGATTTTTAAGAGATTCTGAACAAGATCCGGCAATAAGGGTTGCCCTAAAGGAAATAAAAGATTTTGCAATCCCTTTCCAAAAACCAGATACAAAAGAGCTGTATTGGAGATTTTTCACAGTGCCAGAGTCTGAATTCATGGGAAAAGGGAAGGGAAAACAACAAAGACAAGAAAAATCGAAAGGAGATGAACTTGACATTTTTTACCCTGAAACAGAAAAAGAGGGCGGAGAAATAAAGAAAAAAATAAAGAAATCCTCAAAAAAGAAATCTGCAAGAAGAAAGTCTCCCAAAGAAAACAAATTGTTGAACAAAATAAAGGAATTTTTATCAGAAAGAGAAATTGAAATTGTTGATATAATCAGTTTTGACAAAAATGAAATAATGTTAAAGATAAAGGAAAAGAACAGTGAAACAGAAAAGATATTTATAGCGTATAAAAAAAGGAGGCTCAACGAAGCAGATATTGTAAATGCTGGAAAAAAAGCTGCTGAATTCAGGCTTCCATATGTGGTTGCAAATCCTGGAGAACCCCTAAAAAAAGTGAGAGATTTTATTGATGCAGCAAAAAACCTTCACTCTTTTGAAAAACTGTAAAACCTGGACTAATAAAAACGTTTAAAAATAAATAAAAAGATATGTTATTGACACAGAAAAAATGGGAAAGATAAAAACAAAGCTAATAAAAAGAACAGCAAAAGAGATAATAAAAAAAAGTGTTGGATTCAGCGAGAGCTTTGAGGAAAATAAAAAAATCCTTGTGGGTACAATTCCCAGCAAAAAAGTAAGAAATCAGGTTGCAGGATTCATCGCAAGAATCAGGAAGCAAAAGCAATAGATTAATAATTTAATTAAATCTTATTAAAACCTCTTCATTTCTTTTTCTCTCTCTTAGACAACATCCTTTTTATTTCCTTGAAATCATTTCTTAGTTTCTTAAGCTCTTTAATTCTTTTCCAGTTTATTACTATATTAATTATCCCAAAGAGTATGTAAAGAACAATAATGCCCCCAAGTGCCTGAATAAGTCTTGTAAGAGTGGATATTGGATCAGTAAGGGTGTCAACAGCCAAAAAAACATTAGTAATTTTTTCAATCATTTTATCTAACTTGCAACCTCAAAACTTTTAAATCAAGTGCATTTATTAACCTTGTCTCTGTAGCTCAACGTTTAGAGCGCCTGTCTCATGAGTTGAACTTGTTCAGCGAAATCAGAATTGGACTTTGTTCAACTGAGTGAGCAGGAGGTCGGGGGTTAAACTCCCCCCAGAGACATTTTATTTATCCAAGAAAGATCCCTCTTTTTCCGTCGCCTTTTTTTCTTGGAAGCATATGAAAATGAACATGTTTCACAATTTGTCCTGCAGCTTCAAAATTATTGTTAGTGATATTAAAACCCTCTGAATTATATTTTTCCATTAATTTTTTAGCTGTTTGTTTAATACAATCCAAAAGTTCTGGACCGACCTTATTAGGAATATCCAAAGTGGTTTCAAAATGTTCTTTAGAAATAATTAAACTATGGCCTTCTCCTACAGGGTTTGCATCTGGAATAGAGAAAAATTCTTTATTCTCATAAATCTTCTCTACATTAATTTCTCCCTTACTTATTTTACAAAAAATGCATTCTTCCATAGAAAAAGCAAGATTACAAAATTTAAAAACTTAATTAAAATACTTAATAAAAAAATAACCATTAAGATAAAGACTATAAATTAAAATATAATCAAAAAATAAAGAAAAAATAAAACGGAAAGTCTCACCTTCTTTTCTTTTTTCTCTTTTTTGTGGTTTTCTTCTTGGTTTTCTTTTTTGCTTTCTTCTTTGGTTTCTTTTTCATAGCAGCTTTCTTTTTCTTTTCTAAAGCATTCACCTGCTTTTTAAGAGATTTTATCTTAGCAGCTAGCTGCTTTGGTGTTTTTGTTTTTGCCATTTTTCACCTCTATTTTTAATTATAAATATCACGAATTAATTGTTTATAAATTTTTTTATAAATCTTGTAGTAATACCTAAAGACTTATACTATCTTTTCCGTCGATGATTGGAATTATTTCTTTCTTGTATCAACCAGCTTGCCAAATTTCTTGATATTTTTTCCTTTTATTCCTTTCTTTAAGACTTCATTAAGCTCGTTAATTTGGATTCTTACTTGTTCTGTAGAGTCTCTCAGTCTGATTGTCACGTTTTTTTTGTCCATGCTAAGTTCATCAACAGTGATGCAAAAAGGAATTCCTGTCTCATCAGCTCTTGAATATCTTCGGCCAACACTTCCTCCGATATCATAAACAACATTAAAATCTTTTTTGAGAGAGTCATAAATTTCTCTTGAAATTTTAACGATCTCTTTGTTAGTTTTTACAATTGGAAAAATAGCTGCTTTGACAGGTGCAAGAGCTGGATGAATCTTTAACACCACATTTTCTCTTTTTTTATCATAAAAATAAGAATCAAACATAAAAACAAGAAAGGCCCTTTCAACACCCAGACTTGGCTCGCAAACAACATGAGGAAGAACTTTTTTCTCTGATTCAGAGTCAAAAATCTTCAGGTCCTTCTTTGAGAATTTCTCATGTTGGCTTAAATCATAATCCCCGCGGTCTGCAATGCCTTCAAGCTCCTTCCACCCAAAAGGAAATTTATATTCCAAATCCCAGGTATCTGTTGAATAATGAGAGAGCTCATATTTTTTGTGTTGTCTTATCCTAAAATTTTCAGGATTTGCTCCAAGATTCTTAAACCATAAAAACTCTGTTGCAAGCCAGTAAGCGTGCCAGTCTTTTTTTATTATCTTTTTTTTGAGTGCGTCTTTTATTTTCATTTTTACAGGTTCCTGATTTTTTCCCTGAGCTTTTTCGTCGTAGATTAAAATTTCTGCTTCAGGAATTTCATAAGGGCAGGATTCTTTTTCAGGATTTATGAAGTATTCAATTTCCATCTGCTCAAACTCTCTGGAACGGAACAGAAAATCTCTTGGAGCAATTTCATTTCTAAATGATTTTCCAACCTGGGCAATTCCGCAGGGCAACTTCAGTCTAGCATTTTCATAAACAGACTTAAAATTAGTAAAAATCAACTGAGCAGTTTCAGGCCTTAAATAACCTTTAGCATCTTCTCCTACAGTTGTTTTAAACATTAGCTTGAATTCTTTGGCTGTTTTCTCGTCGTAATCCCCTCCGCAAAACTCGCATTTTGTTTTTCCAAGTTCACCCTTATCAATCTTACTCGGTTTTTTGCATTTTTTGCAAACAACAAAGATATCACTAAAACTTTCAACATGCCCAGAAGCTTCCCATGTTTTTGGATGTGTGATTATGCTACCATCAATTCCGACAAGATCATTCCTCTGTGTTACATGGAAGTCCCACCATGCCTTTTTTATATTATTCTTAAGTTCAACTCCTAAATGGCCAAAATCCCAGAAACCTGCAAATCCCCCGTAAATTTCCCCTGAAGGGTAAAC
>CAZQSV010000015.1:0-9430 GCA_964596305.1 Candidatus Woesearchaeota archaeon | reverse complement strand
TAAAAAGATTGCCTCAAAAGATAAAAAACGGCTTAAAAACAATAGCAGTTACAGGTTTGGCTTCTCTGGTATTTCTTAATAGTATTGGATGTGCTTCCGCTCCTAAAGAATTGCAAAAATCACAAGGACAAGGGCAAAGAATTGAGGGAGAAGTGGGTCTTGCTTATGTGCCAAAAAGAGCAGATGATTTATGGAAAGAAAACGAGGGCAAGACAGAAATAAAATTAGATTACATTCTGCCAATTAAAAAAGGAGACTTCTTTTGCGGAGTTGATCTGGCAGCATACGGAGACTTCGGAAATCCATTTTTTGACGGAGTCCATACAAACAAATTTATAGGTGAAGCTCATCTTGGATATAAAATAGGAGGTGTTGAATTTTATTTAAGCCATATGTCAGCACATCCTTTTGGAAGCGGACCAAAAGTATCTCCATATGAGGTTAGCATACCTTATTCTACTTTAAATGAGACCAACATACCTTTTGTTACAAGTGAATATGATTACTTAACAAAACTGGGAATTAAGTTAAAATTTTTAGGAAAGATAGGAGATTAAAGGAGTAAGTTGATCAATATTCAATCAAATCCTTGACAAGCTGGGCCATTACATTCAGAAATTCTTCAGCCCTGTTTTGCCAGTCATCAATTACAACTCCTTTAAGGTCTTTAATTTCTCCGTGAGCTATTTTTTTATGAAGAACAAGCAAGTCACGGTACCAGACAACATATTTCATTTTTAATTTTCCTGTATTGACAAAATTCTCTTTCAGGTCTCCTGGGATATGCTCTGGAGATACAGGAGGAACATTTGCTGCGATTAAAGCTGCATGTGCAGAATCGACCATTGACCAAAACAATCCATCAATTGCACCCATTTCAGCCATCTTGCTTCTTGCAATATGCTGGGGGGCTCTTTGCAGTGTAGAATATATTGCCTCTGGTGTTGGCCTAATTTTTCCGCGAATCAAAAGCGATTTTAGAGGATTAAAAAATCCTGCTAAATCAATCATTGCTTCTCCGTATCTCAGAATGTTTATTACAACAGGGTCTCCTCTTAGTAAATCTTCCCACCACGTGCTTAGCTTCACTGTATTAATATGAAGGCTTGCCTGGTAGGGATTGCTCTTTATCATTTTTTCAAGCTCTGTTCTGTACCATGCAACAAGCTCTTGATCCCAGTTAATTGTTACATCATCAATTATAAGGACAATGTCAATATCCGAGCCTGTTACCTGAGTTTGTTTTGCAGTTGAGCCAAAAAGAACAACAGATTTTATAATTTTATCAAATTTTTTGTAGGCTTTTGTCGCAAAGTCCATTGCAATATCTGTTTCTTTTTTCAGTTGAAGAGTTGGATGATCCTTAGAAACAAGTTTTGATTTTTTTGACTTCTTAGATTTCTTTTTTTGTTTTTTGCCTGTTTTTTTCTTTGCCATTCTAACCTCTTTTATATTTTACAAAATATATTATGGAACATAGTTTTTAAATTTGTTTATTACTCCATCGGCCTTCCGGACATTCTGCCACCTTGTCCTCCGGCCTGGCCTCCGAGTTCTTTTGGGAGTCGTGAAAAACCTGTCCCAAAAGTTTCATAATGTATCTGAGGAAGCCACTGCCCTTCCATTCCTGAAAAATATCCTTGATAGAGTCCTGGAGCCTGAGACCAGTCAGGCGACATTTTCATAGAGTAAAGCGGAGAACCTGTTGCTTCGAGAGTTTCTTGGAATGGTGCTGTCTTGAAATGCTGCCACCAGTTCGCTGCCTCAATAATCTTAGGAGCTTCAAAACCTTTCTGGCCAAGCTTGGCCATCATTTCCTTCAAAGGAACATTTCCCATTCCCATTGGGAGCTCTGTATGCTCAAATCCAAAATTATCAGAAAGGTGAATCTGCTTTACATATGGCGCAACTTTTTCTGTTTCCTTAATAATATCTTCCTCACTATAGCCATATTTTCTTAGCATATTTATATGGCCGACATCCCATGTCGCACCAATTAATTTCTCAGCTTCTTTCCTTGCCTGAGATTCTGACATTCCTTCTTTCTTGGCATTTTCTATAAATTGCTCTCTTGATTCTTCAACAACCCTCTTAACATCCTCTCCTGTACTTAAACCAAATCCTGCAGGCGGGTTTTCAATAACCAGAACAGGAGATTTACCTTTGAATTTTTTATACGAATTAAAAGCTGCATTACCAAAAGTCTGTGCTGTTTTCTCTGTCGCGAATTTTTCTATTGGTTCATATAACGAAGGAGCATATTCTTCTTTTTTTAATTCATTAACCATGTAATTCATTGCTTCTGCCTGAGCAAGCGGATCAGCCCCATTTTTTTCAATCATAGTTCTAAAGTCCTCACTGAGTTTTTTTAAATGATTCTTTTGTTCGTCTGTTCCGAATTCATAAGCTTTGCTGAAAAGCCCATTTACTTGCTGATGAACATCCTGAAGATAATTTTGAGCTGCCTGCAAATTGCTCCAAGCATGTCTTTGGGTGGGAGTTAATTTCTCCCGGATTTCTTTGTCAGATATTTTTCTTTCCTTCATATCGTTTATACTCTTTTGTAAATGCTGAATCTGTGCCTGATTTTTTCCAAGAATTTCCTGAGCTCTTTCCTGATTAAAGAAAACCTGATTAAGTGAATTGTCCCACTCAGTTGCATTTAAAACTTCAACTCTTTTTTCAGGAGAATAATATTTTCCTTCTTCTAGAGGAATTTGTTTAATATATTTCCCCCTATTTTCTGCGAGGTCTTCTTTTGTGATTATTCCTCTTTCTATTTTTTCCTGAACCCCTGGTTTTAATTCTTCCATTTGTGGATAAAACTTTTTCTCTGCTTCTAAGGGTGCCAGCCTGCCTGTTTCTCTGTTAACAATTATGAGCCTTTTGTATTCTTCTCCTTCTTTTCTCTGGGCAGGGGGCAAAAACTGGCTTCCTGGAATTCCTTCTGCTGTGTGAAAGGTCACAGGAATGTTTCCTTCTGGATTTAGTTCTTTGCTTCTTAGAAGAACGTCTGTGACTTTTCTTTCTGCTGATTCCCTATCCACTTCGCTATAACCTTGCTGGCTTATCCCTGCAACATCCATAACAGGACCATGCATAGAAACATCAATACCTGTCAGCTTTGAAAGCCTATGAACCTCTTTAAGCTGCTGTTTTGGAATAGAATCAAAAATCTCCGGAGAAACAGCTGTAACGCTTATTTGTTTTGCTCCAGTGGAAAGCTTTGACGAAACTTCCTGCAAAATGTTGGCTACTCTTGGATCTGTTGTCATTCCCAGAGTCCCTGCAGCAGTATAAACATTGAACAGCGGATTTAAACTTGAATATCCACCCTGATAAATATCTGAAACTTCGTAATCACCACTTTTGTAACTCTTTTTCATAACAACTAAAAGCTTTCGCTCTTTAAAAAATCTTCTTTAGTCAGAAGATTTTAACAAATTATTACTTCATTTGTTTTGCTTGTTTCCATAAATCTTCAAAGAATTTTGTATACTGGTCAGATAATTTTTTATTCTGGATATGTATGGCAGTTGGCGTCTCTTCCCAATTTAGGATAATTATATTATCCCTAAATACAATAATTCCCTGGGGAAAATTAAAATCAGTAATTCTGACAATTTTTTTAAGTGAGGCAATTCTATCAGCATAAGCTTTTTTAAAGGCATCTTCTGCTTCTTTATTTGCGAGAATCCTGATGGAAAGCCCTTTTTCCTGTCTTTTAATTCCTATTTTTTTATAAAAAATTTCAACCTGCTCATTTTCATGCTCTTTTCCAAAAGAAAAACTATAATAAGTTTCTCCTTTTTTAGAAGCGTCTATTAAGTCAGTAAGAAAAGCAAAAATGGATTTTATCCCTTCGAAGAGTTCAACAGATTGTTTCTCTTTTTTTTGTTTGAATTCTAATAAGGGAATTAAATTCTCAATTTCCCTTTCTTTTTCTTTGAAAATACTGAGGATTTTTTTGGGATCAGAAGCCTGAAAATATTTGGTTTTGCCCTTGATAATCCAGCTCACAAGCCCTTTATTTTGCAAGGATTCTAAAATCTCATAAATCTTGGAATTAGGCACACCTGATTTTTTTACCAAAGGACCTGTTGTAGTGCTGCCCAGTTCAAGCAGAGCAAGATAAACTTTGCTCTCTCTTTCTGTCAGACCAATCTCTGAAAGAATTTCTTTTTGATTCATATATTCTTGAATATAAAGGAATATTTAAGTTTTTCGATTACTACTACCTTAGGGGGTAAATAATTCTTAAATAAGCCCCTCTAGTTATTGCAGAGTAATAAATTTAGGAGTGAAAAATGGAAGAAGGAATTTATGAAGTAAAATTCAAACAAGAAGAAAAATTGAAACCTTTGATAGAAACAAATTGGATACCAAAATATTTTGCTTTCTATTTAGGAAAAGATAAACTAAAAACAATTTGTTTACCTTTAAGAAAAGCAGAAGAAAGTTATATCCCTCTCTTATCAATGTTTACTGTTATAAATAAATCGATAGAAATGTATACAGAATCAGATTTTTTAGGAGAACCTTCTAAAAATGGAGAAATTAATAGAGATCTTTTTATTTCTCTTGAAAAAGTCGCTAACTTAGAGGAACTGATAAATGGAGCAATACCCTTTAGGGATTCAAGGGGATTAGAATAGAAAATGACAAGAAAAAATAATAAAAAACCAAGAATAACCTCGGGTGAGATAGAAGCAATTGTGAATAAAGAAAGAATCGAATTAATTGGATTTTTACTTATAGAAATTAGTGGAAGAAGTACCACATTTTACCGTGCTTATTTTGAAACACCTTTTAAAGGATTTGTTTTTGAGAAAGAATATGCATGTTATGGTAATGTTATAGCCTACCTACAAAAAGCTTTAGATTATTGCGGTTTTTATCTTTCAAATACCAAATATAGAGAGAAAGATATGATGGGTGATCTTGGATATACATTTGAAGGAGATCTTTATAAAGAAAAACAAACAAAATAAAATGAAAACCAAAAATTTAGAAAAAAGAATTCAAAAAAAATGTGTGGATTACATGGCAACTGGACAGTTGGACAAGTTGGAAATAGTGCGAGATGTAACAGGAATAAAACCAAAATTCCCAAAAGATTATATTCAAAAGAAATATAAGTCTTATTTTAGACTAGGGTGTTTTTCTATTATAAAAGAATTGCAAGATGTAACAGGAATAAAACCAAAATTCTCAAGAAAGATTATTCAGGAGAAATATGAAGAGCTTATCGAAAGAGGATTAGAGGATGGATTAGACAAATTGTACGAATTAACAGGAAAAAGGATATCTTTAAATGACATATCAAGATGTAAGCGTAATCATCACAGAAAAAAAAGGATTCCCACTGGTGGTTGGGGTTAGTAACCCTTTGGAACTTTTGGCTTGTATGTTTTGTATTTTTCTTTCTCTTTTTCAAAAGGATCTCCTCTTCCTGCTCTTTCAGAGTCAATTCTTTCTACACTCCATGTTCGTTCAGATGCAGATGACTCAATTTGTGAAAATGATTCTGAGCGCATGAAAGATACTCCTTGGTTTCTCTCCGAGATTAATCTTTCTGGTTCTCTTCCGACTCTTGTGAAATCAACTCTTTCTGGTTCTCTAAAAATTGTTGAATCTTTTTCTACATATTTAGGCTCACTATTTCCTTCTTGTGAAGGAACATATTTGAAATCGTCTTTTCCAGAAGTTTCTCCTGATGCTTCTACAGAAGTTTGCGGCATAGTGCCAACAAAAATCGGGAGGGGCTGCTCTGATGCAACTCTCTCAAGAACAGGTATTGTTGTATCTTCAGACAAATGCAAGGAAGGAATAAACTGACTAAAGCTATTCTCTATTAAATCAACATCTTCTTCAAGCTCAGATTTTTCAGGATCTTCATCCGCTTCTTCATTTTGAATCTCTTTTAATTTTTTAGAAATCTCTTCCAGTATTTTATCTTTTTCTTTATCTTTTGTTTTCTTTTTTGGCATGATTTTTGTATAAACTAAGTATAACTTGGCATGTTATGGGCTTTTTTGTAAATGTCAAAAAACTTGAATGCAAAATCTTCTGCTGTATCTTTTGCAAGAAGTCTTATGTAGTTTTTTTCTGCATAAGTTTCAGGCCTTATAATCACTTTATCAGATTTTTGTGGGGATTCTTTTTTTGTTTCTTTTTCTTTAGTTGACCTTTCTTCATATCTTCCAAGCAAAGCCATAAAAGGATTTGATGTGTCTTTTTCAGTCCTATATTCTTCTTCAGGAGATTTTTCTTCAAGGAAAAAATCAATCTCATCCTGAAGATGTTCAAGACTTTCACCTGTTGCACCTTCAATAAGCCTAAGCGCATCATAAAGATCTGACTCATCAAGAGATTCTTCTAGTTTTCTTAACTCATCTTCATTAAGAGTATATGATTTGAAAGAGATCTCTGCTCTTCCGCCAAACACATAATGAGACTGGTAAGCAGAGGTCTTTTGTGGGATTCCCCTAAAACGAAAACTAACAAGTGTGCATGCGTAATAATCTCTTAATTTGAGTCTTTCAGGCTTTTCAAATTCCTTTGGTAAATTTCCTGAAAAAGCTTCTCCAGCAACGTCAATTTTCTTTTTCCCAAGAAGTGTAAGCTCAAAAATTATCGTGTTAAACGCCTTGACAAGCGCAGGATCGCGGCCATGATCTTTCATCTCAAGTTCTTTTGCAGCTTTAAGATAAGGCTTTGCCCACCTTGAATAAAGTTTCAGAGAATTAACCTGGCTTCTTAAATATGTTTTTTCAAGTTCATATCTTTTTTCAAGTTCTTTTCCAGACTGCTCAAGCCAGTGACTAAATTCCAAAACTCTGGCTCTAAGGATTCTTTTAACCCGGTCATTCAAATCAACCTTGTCCACTCCAGCTACTTCTTTGACAAAAAGAAATGCATCAATAAGTGTCTGAAATCCTGACTGTCCAAGAGCCATTGCTTTTATACTTGAGTTCCCTTTCTGGATATCAACCTTGTCCATCCAAAGCTGCTTTAATGCAAGAAGAGCTGCATCTTTTTTATCTGTCTTTAAATCATCATACTGGCTGAGCCTTATTCTGAATTCTTTCAGATCATAGATAATATTCAGCACACTTCTAAGAACAGCATTTATGTCTGCGAGAAGTTTAGAACCCTGTTGCTGCATTACTGTCGCTCTTTGACCAAGTTCAGCAAAATGGCCTGAGCCAGGTGAAGAAGTAAAGTTATCAATAAGCTTTTCTGTCTCAAGCCCGAAATCCCCCATTAAATCAACAATAAAAAAATAAACAGGCTCTAGAGTTTCAGAAGAAGAATCATAGACAAGGTTGTGGGCTGACTCTTCTACACTGTTAACCAATCCTTTCTTCTTCATCTCTGCCTTTTTCTTATAGTAAGGAATGTTTTCCTCAATTAATTCTGAAATAAATTCTGGCATTTTTCCCTCTTAATAATATTATAAGATTGTATGTTTAAAAAATGTTTCTAAGTGCCTTTTTTGAATTTGAAAAAGCAGGAAAATTAGCTATAACTAATTTTAAAAATGATGATTTCCTAGCAGAAAGATGGGTTTATTCGGTTTTGGGAAAAAAAGCACAGATGTGCTTGACCTTGCTGAAAGATACAGAAAACAGAAAGAGAAAGCCCAAGCAAACCAGGAGAGTTCTGGATCCTCTGGCTCAGGCTCAACCCCTTTTCCTTTTTTTGATTTATCATCTACTCCAACTTTAGGCTCGGAAAGAAGTTCTGCAACAGAGCAGGACTCTGGAACAACCAGCTTTTTAGAAAGCCAAGAGAAACGCAGGAAGCTTGCGAAAAGACTTGCGGATATGACAGAAAAACTAGAAGACCTTTCAAATAAAATTTATCACATAGAACAAAGGCTTGAAGTTCTGGAGAAGAAAACAAGCGTTAATTAGATTTTGATAATCAAAAGATATATTTAATGGAAACATTATTCAAAGTGGTTTCATTCCAATGAAGAAATCTTTTTTTTGTTTTCATTGTTCCACTTAATTCTCCTGTTCCATTATCAAAACATATTTCATTAAGTTTAATTTTTGTTCTGTCTAAGAATAAATAAATATTGTGCTCACTATATTCAGGATGGTTTATGTATTCTTCTTTGAATTTTCCTTTTTTTCCCCAACTCTTACTATCCCGTCCAAGTGTTTTTTGTTCTAATCTTCCTCTCTTAAAAGAATAATAATACACACCAGAAAGGACCATTCCAAGAGGCATGACTTCTTCGCCTTCTTTTTCTGGAATCAATTGAAGAAGTGATTGAAATTCCTTCGAGTTAACGCTTAAAAAATATGGTTTTAATTCCATTAATTTCCATTATCTTTTTGTTTTAAAAGGATTATTATACCACATAATAACTTTTATTAAGAGGGATTTCTTTTTGAGAAGATGAAAAACTTTGAGAAAAAGGCACATGCCTATGCGCTAAAAAATGCTTTAGCTTATGATGGAAAGGCTAGAATCGGGAGTGTGATCTCAGCGCTGTTTAATGAAGGGCTTAAGAAAGGGGATGTAAAAAAATATTCTAAAAAGATAAAGGAGGTTGTAACAGAAGTGAATAATCTTTCTTTAGATGAGCAGAAAAAGGAATTTGATAAATTAGAAGAAATTGTGAGTGTAAGGGAAGGGCGGGAAGGGCTTCCTGAACTGCCTAGTGCGAAAAAAGGAAAAGTTATAATGAGGTTTGCGCCTTCTGCTTCAGGACCGCTTCACATAGGGCATGCTCTGACAGTAAGCATTTCTTTTTTGTTTGTGAAAGAATACGGTGGAAAGCTTTACGTTAGGATTGAAGATACAAATCCTGAAAATATTTATCCCCCTGCGTATGAAATGATTAAGAGAGAAAGTAACTGGCTTCTTGAAAATACTGCTAAGTTTGTCATACAATCAGATAGAATGCAAATATATTATAAGTATGCTGAAAAACTTATCAGGAAAAATGCTGCTTATGTCTGCACTTGCACAACAGACGATTTCAGGAAATTTTCAGATTCAAAGAAAAACTGTCCATGCAGAAAGTTTAGTGTAAAAGAAAATCTGGAAAGATGGAAGAAGATGCTGGACAAAAAAGGGTATAAAGAAGGAGAGGCTGTTTTAAGGTTTAAATCCAAAAATAGCATGCAAGATAAAAATCCTGCAATGAGGGATTTTCCTTTGGCGAGAATCAATTTAACAAAACATCCAAGACAAGGGAAAAAATACAGGGTCTGGCCTTTGATGAATCTTGCGGTGTCTGTTGATGATATAGAACAGAAAATGACCCATATCATTCGCGGCAAAGACCACATGGATAATGCAAAACGGCAGAAATTAATTCATAAAGTCCTTGGAAAAAAATCTCCTTGGACAGGTTTTCTCGGAAGAATGAAATTTAAAGACATGGAACTATCCACGACAAAAATGAGAA
>CAZQSV010000014.1:5527-10355 GCA_964596305.1 Candidatus Woesearchaeota archaeon | reverse complement strand
CACCGAACACTGCAAAACATATTTAAAGAGGTTCTTCCTATTTAGGACATAAAAGGAGGTGAAAATGACAGCACAAGAAATAGGAAAGTGGGCTTTCTTAATAGGTGTATTAATTTCCCTCGTAGCAGTTTTCCTGATTAACGTATTAACTCCTGCTACGCTGGTATTGATACTATTTGTTCTTGGGTTAATTGTAGGATTTCTTAATGTATCAAGGAAGAATTCAGTTACATTCCTTATGGGAGTATTGGTTCTATTAGTTTTAGGAGTTGGAGGAATTAGCGCGATTTCGCAACTAAGATTAGATTGGTTCTACAACTATCTTATAACTGCTCTTGGAAGTTTCATAGCTTTTGTCGGAGCTGCAGGATTAGTAGTTGCAATCAAAGCCATCCTTGACACAACCGAAGGCCTAGGAATTATCAGATCAAGAAAGAAACCAAAAAAGAAGAAAAGGAGATAATTTCATTTTTTATTATTCATTATTTTTATATTTGAAAAACTCTAAATTAGAGTAGATAAGTTTAAAAATAAACTTCTATAAAAATTAGTACGAGGTGTTTGTAAACACACAATTTAAGGTAATTATATGAAACGTTCATCAAGACGCTGGAAGAAAAAAAGGCAAATGAGATGGAAATGGCAGAGGAAACGCCTTAGAAAAGAAAAGCGAAAGCGAAAAGTACGAAGAGCTAGAAGCAAGTAAAAATTAGCAATATTCTCCTCAACTCCCATAATGTTTATAAGTTCTGCAAGAAATAAATTATCATGCAAAGTGAAATCTGGACAGAAAAATATCGTCCTGTAACATTTTCAGAAGTTGTCGGGCAGGAAGACACAGTAAAAAAAGTCCGCTCCCTTACAAACTCCTTAAATATCCCACATTTGCTTCTCGCAGGCCCGGCTGGAACAGGAAAATCAACACTTGCATTAATAATTGTAAAAGAACTCTTTGGACAAACATGGCATGAAAACTATCTTGAACTAAATGCGAGCGACGAGCGGGGGATTCAGGTAGTAAGGGAGAAAGTAAAAAACTTCGCAAGGACAAAATCACTCGGAAATGCGCCTTTCAAAATAATCTTTCTTGATGAAGCTGATGCATTAACACCTGAAGCTCAGCAAGCCCTGAGAAGAACAATGGAAAATTATTCTGCAACATGCCGTTTTATTTTATCATGCAACTACTCAAGCAAAATTATTGACCCAATACAATCTCGTTGCGTAATCTTCAGATTCAAGCTTCTTGAGAAAAAAGATATTGAAACAGTTATCAGAAGAATTGAAACAGGTGAAAAGCTTCAGATTAACAACGAAGCAATTGAAATGCTTTATGAGGGCAGTGAAGGAGATTGTCGAAGAGTAATTAACTTTCTTCAGTCAACAGCCTCAATTTCTCCAATGATTTCTCCAGAACTTATCTCAACAGTTATCTCAAATGCAAAGCCAAAAGACATTCGTGCTGTCTTGGATTATGCTCTTTCAGGCGACTTTCAAAAATCTAGAGAAAAACTTCTTGATGTGATGTTAAAAGAAAGCATCTCAGGCCAGGATGTTATAAAGGCAATACAAAAAGAAGTCTGGAATCTTCCTGTCGAGCCAGAGTTAAAAGTCAAGCTTACAGAAAAAACAGGCGAGACAGAATTCAGAATTGTTGAAGGAAGCGATCCTTTCATCCAACTCCAGAGTCTTATTGCAAGTTTTGTCCTTGCTGGATTAGGGAAGGAGTAAGAATGGAAATCCCAAAAAGAAATAGGTGGGATGGGGGAATAAAGAATCATACTAAAAATTGTGGCCAATGTGAATTTTATAGAAAAATAGGGGGTAATGAATTATGTGGTTGGGGGATTGCATTTAAGTATTTAGTTCAGCCTAAAAAAATGAAAGAGTGTGAAGTAAAAAATAGGGATATGAAAAAAGATAGGGATGGATTTGAAGAAACTCATTCAATTAAATATTTAGATAAAATAACAAAAGAGGGAATTTTAACAAAAGAAAATGACCGGAAAAGCAATGAACTGGACAGAAAAACACAGGCCAAAATACTTTTCTGATGTAAAAGGCCAGGACATGGTAATTGAAAAAATAAGGGAATTTCTGTACAACGCTAGAATAGATGCTAGAAAAGGAAAATTACAAAAAAAGGCAATAATCCTCCATGGTCCGCCAGGAATAGGGAAAACAACAATTGCTCATGCCGCTGCAAATGAATCAAATTCTGAAATTTTTGAATTAAATGCAAGCGATTTAAGAAATAGTCAAAAGCTCAGGGAAATTCTAAGACCCGCAACAAAACAGCAGTCTCTCATAAAAAAAGGAAAGATTATTCTTGTTGATGAAGTTGATGGAATTTCAAGAACAGACCGTGGAGGACTTCAGGAACTCTTAAGACTCATAGGATCAACATCTCACCCCATAATAATCACTGCAAATGATATCTGGGGGAAGAAATTCAGTGAATTAAGAAGGAAAGCAGAAACTGTCCAGCTTAAGGAAATCAATTACAAATTAATAAAAGATTATTTAATAGAAATCTTAAGAAAAGAAAAAAAATTCATTGAACAGGACATACTGACAAATATTGCGATAAAAGCCAGGGGGGATATAAGGGCTGCGATAAATGATCTACAAATAGCAGCAAGCCTGCCAGACCCGTCTCAGGTACTTATCCATGAAAGAAACAAAGAAACAGACATTTTCAGTGCATTAAGAATGGTTTTCAAAGGCAAGCCAAATAAAGCCATGCTCCAGGTTTTTAATTCTATAAAAAAACCAATAGATGAAATAATTCTTTGGGTTGAGGAAAATATCCCTACAGAATACCAAGGAGAAGAACTTGTCCGTGCCTACGATGCATTAAGCAAAGTAGATATTTTCAAGAGAAGAATTTATAGGCAGCAATACTGGAGATTTTTAGTTTATGAAAATGCCCTTTTATCATATGGTATTTCAAGTGCTAAGAAAAGTGAGAAAACAGGTTTTACAAGCTACAAAAAGCCGACCCGTATCCTGAAGATGTGGCTCAATAACAGAAAAATAGAAAAGAAAAAAACAATTGCAAAAAAATATTCCAAATATGTTCATATCGGAGAAAAGCGCGCACTAAAAGAATTCCCAGCAATAAAACAGTTTCTTCTAAAACCAGAAATCCAGAAAGAGCTGAAACTTACAGGGGATGAAATTGAATATCTCCAAAAGAATTAAGAAAAGCCTCTAAGATTAAAAAGCTCATCTCCTTAAACCCCAAGAAACTTTATCCCACACACGTTCGTGCAGGTAATAAATTATTAATTTTGAGAGCATATCCAAAGCACCTATTGCACCTGCTAAGGCTAGACTACCTGTAAAAATTAATACAAGGACCATTGTTGTAATGGTTGCAATAATTCTAAAGGTAAATGTTTTTGCGATGCTTCTTTTGCGTGTATCCATAAAAACTCCCTGACAAAAAATCAGCAACTACTAATAAAGTTTACTATGCTTAGAATCAATTTTGCTTACTTAATATACAATCACACAACTAATTTTATAAATAGCGTTATCTTTTTTCCTCTATGACTTATGATATCGTTGTTGGGCGAAATGCTGCAGACAAAAAGTCATTCGGAAATCGGGGTCTGGTTTTTGTAGGAAAAAGTTATGTCAAGATGGGACAGTACACTTCTCTAAGCAATAAAATTTTCATGGATGTTGCAAGAAGCCATGTCGTCCTAGTTGCAGGAAAAAGGGGCTCGGGAAAGTCTTATACTCTAGGTGTCCTCGCAGAAGAACTCTCAAACCTCCCAAAAGAAGTAAGCCAGAACATCGGCTCCTTAATTTTCGACACAATGGGAATATACTGGACAATGAAATTCAAAAATGAAAGAGACAAAGACCTTCTCACAGATTGGGAACTTCAACCAAAAAATCTCTCTGTGAAAATTTTTGTTCCATTTGGCCATTACGAGGAGTACCTTGAAAAAGGAATTCCAGCAGACAAAGGATTCGCTCTTGATGTCGCAGAACTTAATCCAGAAGACTGGGTATTAACTTTTGGTCTTGATATAATTCATCCTGTATCTGTTCTAATTCAAAGAACCCTGACAAAACTAAAAGCCAAATCAGGAGGATTTGACATAGAGGACATTTTAAGTTCGCTGAAAAAAGAAGAAAGCACATCTTCTGAAATAAAAAACGCTGCAATAGGGCTTTTCGAGGCAGCAGACACATGGGGAATATTTGCAAAAAAAGACGAGGAGACAACACAGGTAAAAGACCTTGTTTCAGGAGGAATGACAACCATTCTTGATCTTAGTGTCTACAATGCTGTTGGTGCTTTCAATATAAGAGCCCTTGTAATAAGCCTATTATCAAGAAAAATTTTCAATCAACGAATGTCTGCAAGAAAATCAGAAGAAATTAACTCTGTCTCCCATGGCCTAGACCTTATCTCAGGAACAGAAAAAAAAGAATACCCTTTAGTTTGGATTTTTATTGACGAAGCTCATGAATTCCTGCCATTGGAAGGAAAAACAGTTGCAACAGATGCCCTTATCCAGCTTTTGCGTGAAGGAAGACAGCCAGGGATTTCACTTGCGCTCGCTACACAACAACCAGGACAAATTCACAGAGATGTGATGACTCAATCAGACATAGTAATAAGCCACAGAGTTACCTCAAAGCCAGACACAGAAGCCCTTAATTATATCATGCAGTCATATGTCCTAGAGAGCATTAAAAAACAGATGGATTACCTTCCAACACTAAAAGGAAGCGCGATTCTTCTTGATGACAACTCAGAGAGGATTTATCCGATGAGAATCAGACCAAGATTCACCTGGCATGGCGG
>CAZQSV010000014.1:0-5427 GCA_964596305.1 Candidatus Woesearchaeota archaeon | reverse complement strand
CCTCACACGAAACTTATAAGGTGCGATCTCGCCTGCGTGCTTAACATTCAATATCCTGATTTTTTTCCGCGCTTTCTTTGCTTCTCCCTTAATCATCTCAACAACAGAATCAATTTCATCCTCTTTGCAAAAATCATAATAAAAAATCCGCGTATTTTTCTTGCTTAAAGAAAACGCCTCTTTCAAAAAATTATCTTTAAGTTGAGGGCGCGGCATTACAATCACATTAAACTTTTCTTTAATTTTTCTGGCAGCTCTTTTTATATCACCAGGCAACAGAACAACCTTATCTTTTAATTTATTCAACTCAATATTTAACTGTGCGTATTTATTTGCCTCGCGATTTATCTCATTTAAGTAAACCTTTCCTACAAGAGAATTCTTTGCAATCACGATTGGATAAGGCCCGACACCAGCAAACATAACCAAAACCTCATCTCCTTTTTTAATCTTGCCAGCAATCTCTTTCCTCTCATTATTAAGGCGCGGAGAGAAATAAGTCTTGTCAATGTTAAACCTAAAAACACAACCATTTTCCCTGTAAAGAGATTCCTTTGTTTTTTCCCCGGCAAGCCATTTTGTCATCTGTTTTCTAAGTCTTCCTTTAAACTTCCCTGTCTTCTCAAGAACTGTTTTAACAGATTTGTACCTATTCAATAGGTTCTTTGCAAATTTCTTCTTGTCCCTCACTTTAAACTCTTTAGAGAATTTAACAATAATAATATTCCCAAAAACGTCAAATGATTTTGGATATTCCATTAATTAAAGAGTCTATTAATATTTATAAAGATTAAATATTTAATATTTTAATGAAAAAGAGATTCCTAATACCAGTTTTTGTGGTATTTTTATCAGTTCTTATAATAAATTTTGCAAGTGCGCAGTTTTATGGCAGTTATGGCAGAGGATTTTCAATTACAGATTTTATTGATAGCGTAGGTCCTAGTGACCTGATCTTTATGGCCTCTTTCATTATATTCTTTGCACTTCTCTTTTATTCTCTTGGAAAAGTCTTCAAGGATTCTTATGGATCCCCAAACAAGCCAGTGGCAGGAACAGTTTCCCTTGCAGGGGCTTTTATGGCATCTTATGGATTATATAGATCTGGATTTGATTTAACTGGATTTTTTTATGAAATCGGGATTGATACAGGTCTTCTTTATCCGATACTAGCAATAGTTTTTTTAGCTTTTTCTATTTTTATAATAAGGTACCTTAAAATTAGTGGTTTCCTTATGTTGCTTGGAGCACTTTTTTTAGCAATAGCTCTTTTTACAGATATTGTTTATGAGAGGGGGGTTTTAGGAATAATTGGGGGAATAATTCTTGCTGTTGGATTTTTTATTTGGAGAAGAAAGAAAAAAGGTCGCTATTATGATTATCCTTCTCCACGTAGACCAAGTATGTTCGATCAGATAAGGGGGAGGAGAAAAGATATTAGTAATGTAAGACATGAACAAAGATTAGATTATGAAAGACAAAAAACAGAACAAAAATATCAAAGAAGATTACGCAAAGAGGAAGTAAAGCGTAGAGGGAAGAATATTGCAAAGATAAGAAAAAGAAGAGAGAGAAAAGAGACGGCAAGACAGGAAGAACTACAAAGACAGAATGCAATACAGAGTAGGAAAAAACAGGCACAAGGACAAATCCAAAAGATTAATCAGGAAATTCCAAGATTGAAAAAACTGATTCGGAGGGCCTCTGTTATAGAAAGAGGAAAAATAGAAGACCAAATTAGAATGTATGAAAGAAGAGCTAGAGAATTAAGGAGATTTCTTTAAATTAATTAAAATTACTAAAGCCAATCACTAAGCCCTTTCTGCTTCCTCTTATCTTTAATTTTTTTTAACTTTTCAAACTGCTTCTCAACTCTTTCTTCAGAAAAATCATGCTCTTCAACCAGAATTTTTTTAATTTTTTCTTCATCAACTTCAGGGAAATTAATTTCGGCTTTGATTACATCTGGCTTGTGAAAAAGCTGGAAAATCTCTTTCCAATCAAACCTGTCTTCCTCTGGCAAAGACATTATCTGCTCTTCTAAATTTTTGAAAATAAGAACCGGCTGCTTATATTTTTTTACAATCTCCAGAGCTCTTTTTTGCCCTATTCCAGGGATCCCTTTTGGATTATAATCAGTTCCAACCAAGATTCCCAAACAAATAAGTTGGTCAAGATTTATCTCTAAAAAATTTAAAACTCTTTCCAGCTCAATCAACTCTGGTCTTATCTCAATCCACCCAGAAAAAGTTTTTCTTTTCCTCGCAAGTCCTAAATTCCTTATCAGTCTTGAAGCCCCAAAAAGCAGGCTGTCATAATCCTGGCTTACAGTTGCGTAAATATCTCCGTCAATTTTATTCAGATAAGCTGCCTGTGACTCTCCCTCACCAGGAGCCTGTATCACACAGATTCCCATTGCTTCCAAGAGTTCTTTGCTCTCGCGAATCATCTCATCATCAAGCCTTATCAATTGAGAACTATAACGTTTCATAGCCACAAGGTCTTCAGCTTTTCTCGCTTCTTCATATCTTCCTTTGGCAAGTTCTCTGCCCTCTCCCCTTTTTCTATGAGTTCCTGCTTTAAGCTCTGGAGGTTTTCCATCAAAAACATAAATAAGTCTCAAGCCCTCTGAGAGCAGGTTCATATTTCTGTAAAAGATTCCGGACAAATGGCTTGTGACTCTTTTCTTATTATCCATTAAAGGAGTTCCATCCACCTGCCGTATCGTAGAAAGAAACTGGTAAAGCATATTAAATGCATCCACACAAACAGTCTTCTCTTTCAAATCTTTTATTTCTATTTCTTTTCTGGAAATTATATCTCTGATATTTAAACCCATAAAATAAGCAAGCAACCCAAATATAAATAATTAACTAAAAAAGACTTTGAATATGTGGAACAGGTTTCGGCTTTTTTTCTGGTAACCTCGGTTCCAGAATTTGGTTCTGATAATTTTCAATGATCCTACTACAATCTTCCCTAACAGAATCGGATTCAGGAAATTTTTTACTGCTTTTGTATTTTCTCTTTGCTTTCCTAACAAAATGGTCCTCATGAAGCATATCTAAACCAATATCCATATGTCTAGCAGTTAGGACCAATAAAGGTTCTGACAAATCTGGATTCCTCTTTTTCCATCTTCCTCTAAAAAAATAAACCTTTTCCCAGTTAGTAAGTTTTTCTAAAAATTCTAAGGGAACTTTATTCATATCTGTACTACGGATGCCATAATAAACTCTTTTCAAAACATCTTTATTAACAGAATTATAAACATTATGACGAAAATCTTTATCTCCAATATATAATGCAACTTCATCAGATAAATCATATTTGAGATAAGGCATAGTCTCCCAGACTTCTCTTGGGTTTATATGCGGGACAGAAAGAGCATTACAAACAGAAGAGGTAACTTCCTCTAAATTTCCTATTTCACCAATCCTATCTATAAGAGATTTCTTTACCATAATTTTACCTCAAAACAGGCAAATATAAACTTTTCTATTACTTAATTTTAAATAACCTTCATTCTTTTTAAGCCTATGATAACCACAGATTTTATCCCGATAGACTACAATTATTTTGATTTTGAAGGAAGGAATTACGCAAGAATAACCGGGAGAAACAGTCAGGGAAAAAGAGTTTGTGTTATAGATTCCTGTGATGTTTATTTTTGGGCTATTCTTAAGAAAAAAATAAGCAAGATTAAAATAAACAAATTAATCAAGAAAATTGAAAAAATAAAACTTGATGTGAAAGGCAGGCAGACAAAGGTAGAAAAGGTTGAGCTGCATAATAAGAATTTTCTTGGTCGCAAAGTCAGGGCCCTGAAAATTTCCGCAACAAATTACAAAGATTTGCATGACATAGCAAGTAAGCTGGGTGTTCCTGAAATAGAAAAAAGAAGAGGTTATGATTTAGGCTATGTTACTCATTATATTATAGAAAAAAGATTAAATCCCTTATGTTGGTATAAAATCTCAGGGGAGGTTTTGGATAATAGTTTAGAATTTGGTGGAATAGATTCAAATCTTGATGTAGATTTGTGCATCAAAGTTAATTCAATAACTGCTGTGAAAAAACAAGATTTCTCCCCAAAAGTGCTGGCATTTGACATAGAAACAGACGAATTCCAGATAGGGAAAGGAAAAATTTTGATGGTTTCTCTTATTTCTGAAAACTTCAAAAAAGTCCTAACATGGAAAAAAGCAAACTCAAAAGATAAGGACCTGAATTTTGTTGAATATGTAAAAGACGAAACAGAACTTCTGGAAAAATTTGTTGAATATGTGAAAAAGATTTCGCCTGATTTCCTGGTTGGCTACTTTAGTGATGGGTTTGATCTGCCATACATAAAAGCACGAGCAGAAATTCATAAGATAACTCTTCCCTTAGGATTGGATGGAAGTCAGCCAACTTTTCACAGAGGTGCTTTTCTCACATGCAGAATAGACGGGATTGTTCATATTGATTTGCTTAAATTTGTTAGCACAGCATACTCCCAATATATGCAATCAGAAACTCTTTCATTGAATGACGTTTCAAAAGAATTCCTGAATGACAAGAAAAATGATTTTGAATTTAAGTCTGTTTCAAAAATGTCTGATTCAGATTGGAAAAACTACTTCACATATAACCTACAGGATTCTGACCTGACATACAGGCTGTTTTTCAAATTTTGGCAAGATATAAAAGAATTTTCAAGAGTAATGCAAGAACCAACTTTTGAGATTTCAAGAAATGGTATGTCAAAAAATGTAGAATCATACCTCCTTCACAACTTAAAAAAATTTAATGAAATTCCCGAAAAGCGTCCAACTCATGGAGAGATAGGAGAAAGAAGAAAAAGAGAAAAATATGAGGGTGCTTTTGTCTTCCAGCCAACAGCAGGTCTTTATGAAGATCTGGTTTTTTTTGATTTTACTAGTTATTGGCCGAGCATAATAGTCACATTTAACCTATCAAAATCAACCATCCTTGAGAAAAAGGGAAAAAATGCATTGGAAGTTAACACTGGAAAAAATAAATTTTACTTCAGAAAAGACCTAGGATTTTTCCCAGAAATGTTAAAAGAGATTATCACTTTAAGAAAAAAATACAAGCAGGAACTGAAAAACAATAAAGACGCGGTTACAAGAGCAAGAAGCAATGCTTTCAAACTTCTAGCAAATGCATCTTATGGTTATCAGGGTTTTTTTGGAGCAAGATATTATTGTCCTGAAGCCTCTGCATCAACAACATCAATAAGCAGAGATTTCACTAAAAAAACAATAGACTTCATAAATAAAAAAAATTACAAAGTTATTTATTCAGACACAGATTCTATAGCTCTTCTCTTAAACAAACACTCAAAAAAAGATGCTATTGAACTTCTAAAGGAAATTAACAAAGGTCTTCCTGGAATAATAGAACTTGACTTAGAGGATTTCT
>CAZQSV010000013.1:0-10811 GCA_964596305.1 Candidatus Woesearchaeota archaeon | reverse complement strand
TACATGCCCCACTGCCACCTCTATTCCCGCCTCCTTCTTCCTCAATCAACCAGCTAAAATCCAGGAAAACATTGGTTGTAATTTCTTCTGTCTTTGATTTGGTATCATAACCTGATTTTGAAGCTCTGATTATATAATCTGTAAAATATGTCCTGCCTGATTGTGTCTGGTAATATTCATCAACTATTTGTCTTTGTATATCTCCTTCTTCATCAGTGATATTTGAAAATTGTTGGTTGCTGTTTGTGTCCCATCCAATTATTGTAACATTGGCAAGATCCTGGCCACCTATATCTGTGGCATGGGCATCCAGATACCACTTAAAACTGATGTTAGCTGAATTATAAACAAAAACATCTGATTTGTCATGACTCACATTAGTGAAATAATTATCAGTGGAGGAAGAGCTGTTAGAATAAATATCCATTAACACAGAATCACTGGCATCCATGTCATAGAAAGAATTGTTGTCTGAATCAGACAGATAAATGCTGTAATCATTATTTTCAAGAATATTGGAGCTGACATTGTTGTTATCTCCATTTATGTATATTCCTCTTGTGACATTTCTTATAGTATTTCCTGTCAGATTGCAGTTGGAATTAATTTGAATTCCTATTCCGTTTGTGTCATAAATCAGGTTGCCTGTGAAAGTTGCATTCTCACTAACATATCCAATAGCCGAAGAAGTAGTATTATATACTGTATTGTTTATGAATATATTATTATATCCCTCCCCCTGGAAGCCCATACCTCCGCCATTATATACTGTATTGTTTATGAAACTAGAATTTATAGACCCAGTAAAACTAAAAGCTAAATGAAACATATTGTAAATAACATTATTTTCAAACAGATTATTGGCTCTCACAGGGCCCCAATCATGATCATAAATTCCCCAATAAGGGGATATATCATAAATTGTGTTGTTTATAAATCTTGAATTTGACGCTCCACCATAACCCGCCCCTACCTCAATTCCATATGCACATAAAGATATGTTATTCCCAATAACACTACTATTTTCTGTGTATACCCCCCTATCAGAAGCTCCTCCATAAAAAGATATACCTTTACCAGAACTGTAAACACAATTTCTTATTGTCATATTTTCTATCGTAATATTCTGGGGATAATCATCAGTTTGTAACATATCAAGCATAATTATTCCATGGACATTAATATTAGTAATATTTCCATTGGATATTGTTATATTTCTGCAGCCAGTATCAACCACATAACCATCTGAATCCATGTACCACACATCATCTATTGTCCTGTACTGCACATTTCTGTCAAATACTCCATTTATTACATAGCGAAAAGATATGGTCATTCCTCTGTATAGTTTTGTAAGATTCAGTTTATTCCTGCTTACATTGGCATTTGTTACCCCTCCTATTTCCATAGCCCATTCATGGTCAAATATAGTATTATTGTATATAACCAGATTTATTGTGCTATTTGCCACAGGGGAGTCAGTATTAACCATTATGGCTTTCCAGTGCTTATACTGATGACTGCCTTCAATCATAGCCACATTTGTTCCATTAAACAGATTTCTCTCTATAGTGATGTTTTCTCCATACTCTATTGTGATAGCATTTGTATTCACAGCAGAAACATTAAAGATTTCATTATCCAAAATGTCCAGATTAGTTGCATTATCTGCAAAAATGCCAAAACCCTCCATATTGCAGTTCTGGATTGTTATATTGTCCACAAGAGATACATTAAAAGCATAATATCCTGTGTTATCTAAACCTACAAACACTATAGAATTATCATCACAGTCAAAAGTTACATCATTATCAAGATATATTGCTGTGGTGTTGCAATAGATGCTGCTGCTCATTGTGTAATCTGAGGTAATGTTAGAGCCACAAAGGGAAGAAAGTATTATAAAATTCCATGTTGATGACTGCGTTGTGTTTATTCCGTCTGTTACATCCACATACCACTGATGAATTCCATCAGACAACCCTGTCCAATTACATATAACTTCAGAGCTGTTTGATATTGATGTATTTGCGCAGAGTATAGAATCATCCGAAGCATTGTAAAAGGTTACATTCATATTATCCCCGTCTGCATCTGTTAATGTAACATTTAATATTACATAACTTGTGTTTATAGGAAATATTTCCATATCTGAAGGGGAGTTTAGATCTATAGAAGGAGCAATGTTCTGGATAGAAAAGTTCCATTCTGATGACTGTGATGTATCTATTCCATCTGTTATATTAACATACCACTGATAAGCCCCCTCAGATAAGCCTGTCCAATTACATATAACTTCAGAGCTGTTTGATATTGATGTATTTGCACAGATTACAGAATTATCTGAAGAATTGTAAAAGGTTACATTCATATTATCCCCGTCTGCATCTGTTAATGTAACATTTAATATTACATAACTTGTGTTTATAGGAAATATTTCCATATCTGAAGGGGAGTTTAGATCTATAGAAGGAGCAATGTTCTGGATAGAAAAGTTCCATTCTGATGACTGTGATGTATCTATTCCATCTGTTATATTAACATACCACTGATAAGCCCCCTCAGATAAGCCTGTCCAATTACATATAACTTCAGAGCTGTTTGATATTGATGTATTTGCACAGATTACAGAATTATCTGAAGAATTGTAAAAGGTTACATTCATTGTGTCATTATCTACATCTGTAACTGTAATATTAAGAATTACACTTGTGATATTAGGGGAGAAAATCTCGCTGTTTGAAGGAGAATTTAATGCTGAAGAAGGCATACTATTATTTACTATTGTTGTATCTGAGATATTATAAGCAGAATAATTTATACTATCATAAGCACCGCATGTAACATTTATCATATCATGAGAATCACTTAACTGGATAACATATGTATTGTCTGTGCCCCAGGCTTGTAATGTTATGGAATCATTTACATTGTAGAATTCATAATGATAAATTATTGTGTCATCATCTGCATCTGTTGAGCCTAAACAATTTGCTGTCAGAGTATCTGAAACATTCACATTATTTAGTATTAAAGAGGTGGGGGTTGTCGGCGGATAGTTTATGGAAAAATTCCATTCTGATGACTGAGTCGTGTTTATGCCGTCTGTAACTTCAACATACCAGTTATAGGTTCCTGATGATAAATTAGACCATACATAAGTAACATCTGAGCCGTTTGCTACATCTGTTGATGTTTTTAATAAATCAAGATTTAAACTATATTGATAAATCTTAGCTCCCCCCTCTCCAATCTCATACAACCTTAAACCATCTGGCTTGAAGAATAAACCTTTTGGGTCATTATCCTGTGTTGAGATGTAAATAGAGTCATAAGAGCAACTTGAAAGGTTCCAGGCATCTGAGCAGGTGTATTGATAAATGTTATCTCCACTATATCCAATCTCATACAACCTTAAACCATCTGGCTTGAAGAATAAATCTGAAGGATTTCCATCCTGAGTTAAGATGTTCACTCCCACATAACTGCATGAGCTGATGTTCCAGGCATCTGAGCAGGTGTATTGATAAATCTCATCTTTATCACGTCCTATTTCATATAACCCTAGACCATCTGGCTTGAAGAATAAACTTTGAGGGTAATTATCCTGTGTTGAGATGTAAATAGAATCATAAGAACAAGAAGAAATGTTCCACGCATCTGAACAAGAATACTGATAAATTTTATTACTGCTATCTCCTATCTCATATAATCTTGAACCATCTGGGTTAAAGAATAAACCTTTTGGGTCATTATCTTGGGTTAAGATGGATATGCTGTCATAAGAGCAACTTGAAAGGTTCCAGGCATCTGAGCAGGTGTATTGGTATATTGAATTAGAACCATAAGGTTCATATCCAATCTCATACAGCCTGGTTCCGTCTGAACTGAAGAATAAGTCTTGTGGAGCACCATTCTGGGTTAAGATGGATATGCTGTCATAAGGATAATAACTTAGATCCCAAATAAAACATATACCATTATAAAAACTTACGTTCGTATTATCTCCTTCTGCATCAGTCACTGTAACATTAAGAACTACGCTTGTTGTGCTACCATAAAATACATGTCCGTCTGAAGGTGAGTTTAAACTTGCATTGGGTGAAGCAGCAAAGACAAACCACATAAAGCAAATTAAGGTCAGAGTAATAATTGCAGAACTGAACAGAAACTTTTTACTCATATAACCTCTTTTTTTCATTCTTATTCTAAAAGGAAGTTTATTTTTAAATATTATCTCATTCAATTTTTTTATGGGTATAACAAAATAAAACTTGTTTTATATTTTTAACTCAACAGACAAATTTAATAATACTCAATTATAATATTTCTCATGCATAAAAAAAGAGGATTACAGATTCGGAGAAAAAGTCCGCAGGAAGGAGATATGCAAACGCCCTTATCAAAAAAACTGAAAAAGAATAAAGCTGTGAATGTGCTTGGGTTTATATTTTCCTTATACATGTTTGTTTTTTCCCTGACTTTAATTAAGGTTTCTTCTGCATCTTTGGGCGGGGGAATTTTTTCTTTAACTAGAAACGGAATAAATGAGATAAATGCTTTTGGATTTGGCTGGCTCGCAACCCTGATAACTCAGTCTTCTGGAGCAGCTGCTGCAACTCTTATTGCTTTCCATCTGGCCGGAATCATCGGTCCGATTTTTTTAATATATATGATAATTGGAACAAGAATAGGGACTTCAATAACTGCTTTATTTGCTTCTTTCTTAATTCATGCAAAGAAAAGGGATTTCAGGCATGGTTTTGAAATAGGGTTGGCTAATCTGGTTTATGCTATTCCAATAGCAATTATAATGTTCTTGCTTGAGTTTTTCACAGGATTTTTTAGCAGGACAGGAGAATATTTTGTTGTTTTTGATTCTTCGTTTAAACACAATATTCTAGACATGGCTGTTCTGCCTATGATTAACTTAATTTCTTCTATACCTGATAATTTGAAAATTGTTTTAGGCGTGATTTTCCTGATTGGGAGTTTGAAGTATATTCCAAAGTTCATGATAAATATTTGGGGTGAGAAATATCTAAAATCAAAAATAAACAAATTTTTGGATAAAAAATGGAAGTCTTTTTTCTTAGGGCTGGGAATTACTGCTCTTTTAATGTCTACAACTATTACAATTACTTTTTTGATTCCATTGGTTGTTACAAGGATTACTAAATTGAAGAAAGTAATACCCTACATGATTGGTGCAAATCTAGGAGGGGTCTCAGAGATTGTTTTAGGCGGGCTTGTTTTAGGCGGGAGTGCTCTTCCAGCAGTTTTTACATACGTATCTTTTTCAGTAATCGGGCTTCTTTGGATGTTTAATACTGATTTGATATTTAAAGCAACAAAATTCCTGTCAAAAAGAACACTCCATGTCTCAAGACAAAGAGCTTTAATGTTTATTATTGCCTTTGTTCTGGCTGCAGTGGTTCTGTCTTTTATCTAAGATTTATTACTAAATTTTATTATATTGTTAGTTAGTAGATCTTAGAAACGTAAAAATTTATAAACAATTCAAACAACATAAAATCATGATAGGATGGATAATTGGCTTGGCTATTTTGATAGTGCTGATTTTTATAGTTTATTATAACAAGTTTATAACTCTGGAAAATAGGATAGGAAATTCTCTGAGCCAGATTGATGTTCAGCTTAAAAAAAGAGCTGATCTTGTTCCTAATCTTATTAATTCTGTTAAAGGATATGCAAAGCATGAAAAGGGAATAATGAATGAGGTTACAAAGGCTAGGAAAGCTTTTATGTCTGCAAAAACAATGCAGGAAAAAGTTAAGAAAGGAGCTGAATTACAGCATGCTTTGAAGTCAATTCTTGCAGTTGCAGAAAATTATCCTAAACTAAGGGCTAATGAAAACTTCCTTCATTTTCAGAAGGAGCTTGCAGCAATAGAAGACAAGGTTGCTTATGCTAGGCAGCATTACAACGATTCAATTCTCAGCTACAACGACCTGACAAAAAGATTTCCAGGAGTGATGTTTGCTTCTGTATACCACAGAAAACCAAAGAAATACCTTGAGATTCCGGAAGAAGAAAGGGCTGTTCCAAAGGTTGAGTTTTGAAAATCAAGACCATTAGGTGAGAGTTTTTAAGAGAGGAAATTAAATTAAAATTCTTTTAAAAAATAAATTTTCATTGTTTCCTTTACTCATCTTTTCTAGTTCATAATCTTTTAGAAGAGTTATGAGCTTTCCTTCAATTTTTCTGATTATTTCTCCTGCAGAACCCATTCCAGAAACAATAAAAATCATAGAAAGATTAGAAGTTGTTGTTTTAAGACAAAAATCTAGAATAAATCTTTCCTTATCATTAGATTTAACAAATAAAACATATTTTTCTATATTATTAATAATTTCATTTATTCTTTCTTTAAATTTTTCAATCGAACTAATATCATCTAACAAAATTCCAATATACCTATTTAAAACTCCGTTCTCAACAAATTTTGCTATATGGAGTCCCTTAACTTCGTATTTTTTCATAATATCTTCTCTTAATTTTTGCTTTCTTTCTCTTTCTCCTAACCTTTCCAACTTTCTCAGAACAAGACCCATACGAAGAATCATTAGTTTGTTTTTGTCATCAATATAGTGCTTATAAATTTGTAATTCCCCAGAATTATACTGCTCTCTTGCTATTTCTAAAGTATTTTTGTCCTCAATAAAATTTATTCCTTTTTCCTTAAATTTCTTAGCTAAATTTTTAATAAAATCCTCTCCCCATTCTAATGCTCCCTTAACTGCTCCTTTCCCAATTCCTTCTCCTAAATCTTTTATTGGTTCAGAACTCATCTCCAAATTCCTCTAAATATAAGGATAGAGATAATTCATTATTATCTAAAATTATTGTGCTTCCAGGAAAAATAGCCATATTATTCACTTTTACAGGAATTTCTATATATTTATCTAAGACCTTATTTCCGTTAGAATCAAGAACATATTCTCCATCTGAGTTAAATCCAATTTCTTTTAACAAAGCAATTTTAGAATTTACAGAAACTTCTTTTAGTGATATTAATTCCATCTTATCTTTGATCCTCCATCTTATTTAAACATTTAGTTAGCCCTTAATCAACACTTTTTTGCTATGCAAAAAAGTAGCAAACAAACCTTATAAATTTTTCTTATTTCAACCCTCACCAATACAAAAACCCTTTTATACCCTCATAGACATTCTTTTTTATGGCAAGGGGCAAGGAAATAAAAAAGATTTCATTCCATGACCAGATTCAGAGAAACAAAATGAAGTCTGTTTTATTGATAGTAGTTATAATTTTCTTTTTTGTGATTCTTGGTTATGTTATTGCTCTTATTTTTGACCCCGGCTATTTTTTTGTTATAATGATTTTTGCGATAATTTTTTCCCTGGTTTATGTTTTGATTGGTTATTATAACTCAGATAAAATTGCTTTGGCCTCTGTTAAGGCTAAACCAGCTTCACGAATAGAGCATAGTGAATTTTATCATGCAGCTGAAAATATGTCCATAGCTTCAGGCTTGCCAATGCCTAAACTTTACATTATGGAATCAGAAGAAATTAATGCTTTTGCTTCTGGGCGTGACCCCAAAAATGCAGTAATCTGTTTTACAACAGGATCCTTGAAGAAACTTAACAAGCAGGAACTTGAAGGGGTTGTTTCTCATGAGATGTCTCACATAGCAAACTATGACATAAGGTTCATGACTCTGACAGCTGTGCTTGTTGGAATGGTTTCCATACTTGCCCAGGTTTTCCTCAGGAGTTTGTGGTTTGGGGGGATGGGGAGAGGAAGCAAGGATAATAAATCTCAATTATTCTTAATTTTGCTCGGAGTTCTTTTTGCTGTTCTTGCTCCAATAGCTTCACAGCTTGTTTCTTTTTCCATTTCAAGAAAAAGAGAATATACTGCTGATGCAACAGGTGCAAAATTCACAAGATATCCTCCTGGCCTGGCAAATGCTTTAAAGAAAATTAAAGAAGAACATATTCCTAAAATTGAGAAAAAACACAGAGTTCCTGAAGCAATAGCCCCTTTATTTATTTCAGACCCTTTCAAAAGAAAAGTCCAGGGGCTTTTCAGCACTCATCCGCCAATTGAAGACAGGATAAAAAAGCTGGAGATGATGTAAAAATTGAGATTATTCTAAGAAAAAACTAGTAAAATAAATATTTCAAAATCTGAAACAAACTTATATAAACTGTTTCATCCAGCCGATATTATGAGTATAAACCCTATTTCAAAGGACACTCTTATGAAAGATATTTTGAAATCTTCTCCAAAAGCTGCTGAAGTATTAATGGAATATGGCCTGATATGTCTCGGCTGTCCGCATGCAGGAGAGCACAGTCTTAAAGAAATAAAAGATGATTATGGCTTTAGTGATAAGGATATAGAAGATATCCTAGACAGGCTTAATAAAATTAAAGAGAAAGAAAATAAAAATGATAATAAATAATAAAACTGCGAAAAAGATAAAGCAGGATTTTCCTATTTTTAAGAATAATAAAGGACTTATTTATTTGGATAATTCTGCGACATCTCAGAAGCCTAAACAAGTAATAAAAGCTATGACAGACTTCTATGAAAAAAATAATTCAAATGTCGGAAGAGGGCTTTACCTTCTTTCTGAAAAAGCAATGGAAGAGTATGATAATGCTAGGAAAACTGTTGCAGAGTTCATTAACTCTTCTTCAAATGAAATTATCTTTACAAGGAATACAACAGAATCTCTTAATCTTTTGTCTTATGTTCTTGCCTCAATTATTCCTGAAGGGAGAGATGAAATTGTTCTGACAGAAATGGAGCATCATTCAAATTTGATTCCCTGGCAGCAACTTGCAAAAAGGAACAAAATGAAGCTGAAAATAATAAAAATGAAGAATGATTTTACTTTTGATATGGAAGATGCTGAGCAGAAGATTACAGATAAGACAGCAATTCTTTCTTTTATGCATGTCTCAAATGTTACAGGAACAATAAATGATGTTAAGGAGTTAGTTAATCTTGGAAAGGAAAAAGGTGCAATTACAATTATTGATTCTGCGCAGGCTGTTTCAAGCATAAAAATTGATGTTAAGGATTTGGGGTGTGATTTCCTGGCATTTTCGTCACATAAGATATTTGGACCAATGGGAATAGGGGTTCTCTATGGAAAAAAAGAGCTTCTTGAAAAAATGCTTCCTTTTACTTTTGGTGGGGGGATGATAAAAAGGGTTGAATTAGGAAATGCAGAATGGGCAGATCTTCCTGAGAAGTTTGAGTCTGGAACACAGAACATTGCAGGGGCTGTTGGGCTTGCAGAAGCAATAAGATATCTGGAAAAGATTGGACAGGAGAATATTTCTGGCTGGGAAAAGCAGCTGACAAAATATGCTCTTGAAAAATTAAAAGAAGTTCCTCAGATTAAAATTTACAGTCCTGTTCTTGAGAAAAATGCCGGAATAATCTCTTTTAGTCTTGGAAGGATTCATCCGCATGATGTTGCTGCCTTGTTGGATGAAAAAGGAATTGCAATACGTGCAGGTCATTGTTGCGCAATGCCTTTAATGAAAAGGCTCGGGCTTGTGCAAGGAGTGTCAAGAATAAGTTTTTCAGCATTTAATACATTTAAGGAAATAGATAATCTAGTTGATGTTTTAAAGGAAATTGAGGCTAAGTTAGGAGATTAAGAAAATGGAAACAATAAGGCATAATGAGGCATATAAGAAACATATTATTGAATTGTGGAAAAATCCAAAGAATTTTGGGAATCTTATAAGTCCGACTCATGAGCTTACAGAGCACAATTCTATTTGCGGAGACGAGATAACTGTGCAGATCCGTGCTAAGGATGGGAAAATAGAAGATGCAAAATTCAGCGGGAGCGGGTGTGTTTTAAGCGTGGTTTCTGCTTCGCTTCTAACTGACAAATTAAAAGGAATGAAAACCAAAGATGTAAAAAAATTGGGAAAAGAGGATGTAAAAAAATTACTAAATACAAAAATACATTCTTCAAGAATGAAATGCGCTTGTCTTCCTCTTGAAGCAGCTAAAAAAGCATTAAAATGAAAAAGAAAGGATTGTACAATGAAAAGATTCTGGAACTTTGGAAAAATCCAAAAAACTTTGGGAAAATGGAAAACCCAACTCACAAGTATTCTGAGGAAAATATTGTCTGCGGAGATGATATGACTCTTTACCTGAAAGTTGAAGATGAAATTATTAAGGATGCGAGTTTTTTTAGCACAGGATGTTTAATCTGTATTGTTTTTGCCTCAAAACTTACAGAGATGATTAAAGGAATGAATGTTCAGGATGTCTACAGTTTAAAGAAAGAGGATTTCCTAAAACTTTTGGATGTTGAGATAAATCCCTTAAAGATGCGGTGCGCTTGTCTTCCTCTTGATGCTGTTCAGAACTGCCTTAAGAAAGGAAAGATAAAGTCCTAAGTCTAACACTAGAATTAATTTAGGACTTATTCACTTATTCCTCTTTCAAATCTTTTATTGTTGAGCAAGATATTCTTCTTTCTCCTGGAAACCAAGAACCATCAAAAAATTTTCTCTAAAACTTTCCTTGAAATCCCGCCATTCTTCCTCACTCAACTTATGAATTCTTCCCTCTACGTCCTTAATGGCATCATGCAAAACTTCACAATTGCCTTTCTCTTCACCGGTTTTTTTGTATTTCTTTTTCATTTTCTCTTTTTATTTATAGCCATGGCAATAAGCCCTGCAATTTTATTAAAAATATAAAAGAATTCTTTTTCTGGAAAATCTTATTGATTTCCATGTTTTATCTAAGACACCATACTTTATAAAAATTTGTATTA
>CAZQSV010000012.1:8151-11296 GCA_964596305.1 Candidatus Woesearchaeota archaeon | reverse complement strand
TCTTTAAGGTCTTCTTTAAGTTCTTTTATTTTTTCTTTCTCTGACATCATATTGTGGTATTATTTGTTATATTTAAATATTTGGCTGCAAGATTTTTGGATTAATTTTTATTCTCTGAGGGTTGTGCACTAAGGTGAGCTTTGTGAAGAGTATTAAATAAGGTTTTATGGGTGTTTATGAACCAAACAGCTGTTTGATGGTGTTTAAACAGGCTGTTTGGGTGTATTTTTTGAGTGTTTAGTGTTGAAAAAGAGGTAAATTTTGTGGTTTTTTAAAATGTAAGGGAAGAGGAATATCCTCGGTAAAAATCATTTTTGTCGTCGAAAAAGAAAAGATTTTTAAATATAGGAAAGTAAATAATTCTATGTTTTGGTGGTTTTCTGGAAAAAGAGAGGTTGAAGGATTGAAAAGAGATACAAAAAGAGGTTTTGATGATGTGAAAAAGGACTTAACCTCATTAAGTACTTGGGTTAAATATCTTGAATCTGAAAAAAATTCACAAAAAAAAGATATAGATGAAGTAAAAAGAATTTTATCGACGATAGAAAATGAAATTGAAGGATTAAAAAATGTTGTTTCTATTGCTAATGAATTAAAACCAAACAGGCAAAACCAAACAGGCAAACAGGTGTTTAGAAAACAAACAGCTGTTTATGCTGTTCAAACAGGTGTTCAAACAGGTGTTCAAACACCAAATTTTGATCAATTTTCAGTAACTGAACGAGCAATAATATGGGTCTTGATAAATACAGATATGAATCTGAGTTATGATGATATTGCAGCTATTCTGGGAAAAGAGAGATCTACTATAAGAGGTCATTTAAACAGGATAAAACAGAAAAGTGAGGGTATGATTGAAGAAACTATTGAAAAAAATGGTAAAAAAAGACTATTTATACCTGAAAATATAAAAGAAAAGATACTCAAAAAGTCAAAAGTGAGAGTTAAAAGTAAAGAGATTAGTAAGAAAAAGATAGAAAAGTGATAGAAAAAGAGAGAAGTGAAAGAAGTTAGGGAGATAAAAGGATAGTGAGAGAAAGTTATTCGGTGAGCGGAAAAAGTAAATTAAAGGTCTCTTAATTGTAAAATCGTTGAAAGTGAAGCTATCTTCTTTAGATTTTTAGATACTGAGAGATGGATAATTTTATTATTTATCCTCCTTTTCTCGACGGGAATCCCTTTTTTTATGAGCCTACCAATATAATCTCTTATTGAACTCTCTGTAAGACCCAGCTTCTTTGCAAGAGCTTTATACTCAACAGGGCCTGTTTCTTCATTAAGTTGATAAAGTGTAGAGAATACTAGAAGTTCCTGCTCTGTAAGTCTCTTAAATTTAAGTCTTATTTCTTTTTTAATGCTATCTAGAGAATCAAGGATCTTTGCAGCATTGTCTATTGAATCAAGATTGGTTGTTTCAGCGGATGTTTTTTCTGGATGAAAGGGCTTTTCTGAGGAAGAAGGGTGTTTGTTGTCTGTCTGTCTGTCTGTCTGTCTGTCTGTTGGAACCCCTTGATTTCCAGTGGAAAACCCCCTATTTTTAGGTTTTAAAGGCTCTAAAGGCATGTTATGTGTCGAAGGATGTGTCGAAGATGTCTGTTTTAAGTGGTTATGTGTTGGATAGTTTTGGATTGTTTTAAGAGGTGTTTTTTGTTGTTTTTTGGATTTTTTTAAGGAGATCTTCTTAATATTTTCGTTAATTTTTTTAAGAATCTCACATAAGGCGATCATTTCTTGTCTTGTGTTTTTTAGGTCTTCTTTAAGAATATTTGTCTCATTATGAAGAAAGCCTATGTCTTGTTTTATTTTAGAAAAGGCTTCTTTTAATTTATCCATAAGAAAAGTTAAAGTCATGAAGTATAAAAACTTTCAGTTAATAGAAAATATAAATAACAACCTATGTACTAAAAGTAGCTTTTTTGTAAATTTCATATGTTTTATCACTTAGATTCCATCTAGACCTTTTTAAGTATTCTTTCCCAGAAGAATTTTTTTTGATTTCATTGACTAGGTTTTTTTTCTTTAAGTTAAGAAGAAGTTTCTTTACAAATTCTTCATCCCTTGCAATCTCCCTAGCTATATATGAAGTGAATATTGGTTTTGGCATGTTAGAATAAAGAAAGGCAAGAATTTGCTCAGATATCTTTTTTCTTTTTTCTTCAGAGATCTTCATTAAAAAAAGAGGTTAAAAGAGGTTTTAATTTTTTCCTATTTCTTTCTCTTAAAAGAAGGTAAGGGCATATGAAGAGGTAGATTTAATTCTTCCTCAAGAGAAAGTGCTTTAAGTGTTGATTTTTTAAGAATAATGTTAAATAAAAGGCGTCTAAATTCATCAGCTATTTTCTTTTTCTTCCATTGCTTCAGAATCTCTTTGGCTTGTTTAGATTCAACAGCTAGAAAAAGTCTTCCTTTAAGGTCAACTTTTGCGACTTCAGGATTATAATCAACAGTAAATGAGAAATCTATATCTAAAACCTGGTCTTTTGTTTTCAAAAAATCTGACTTAATCTCTTTTATTTCAGAAATATCTATAGATGTTTTTATCTTTAATTCTCCAGTTTTATAGTCTTTCTTTAATTCTTCAACACTTATCTTTGTGAAATTAAAACCAACAATTCTCATAGTTAAATAAATTTTAAAGATGTTTTTAAACTTTTGGTTGGTTTAGTACACTAATTAAATAAGGTCTTCTTCAGAAACAATTACAAAATCACCAATAGCTATTATTGCGCTGTAGGGTATAAGAAGCTCTTTGTTGCTTGTTTTTTCAAGATTTAAGTTTCTTGTATATGGTGTTGCGTCTTTTACTACAAGATTTATCAATTCCCCGGATCTAGTCTCAAAAGTTATATCTCTAACAAAACCAAGCCTTTTCCCCTCTTTTGTAACAATCATCTTTCCAACAAGATTCTTAAAAGGATTTTTAGTTTCAGACATACTTGTGTCAAATGAGAATAATATATAAACTTTTCTGTAAAATTAAATAGATTTTGAAGGCAATACCTTAATTACCCTCACCCCTTTGTTTCGGGTGGAAAGGTTTAAAAAAGAATTTTGAATTTTTTTATTTTAATTTTTTATTTTTAAAAATTTATATTATATAGTATATAGATTAGTAGTAGTAGTAGTAGTAGTAGTAGTAGTAGTA
>CAZQSV010000012.1:0-8051 GCA_964596305.1 Candidatus Woesearchaeota archaeon | reverse complement strand
TAGTAGTAGTAGTAGTAGTAGTAGTAGTAGTAGTATTGGTTTTTAATAAATTCAGATTTCCATACGAAATAGAGGTGTTTTTCTTTATTAGTAGTTATAATCTTTTATATAAAGATAAGATTTTTTCTCGATGGTTTCGGAATAATTTTACAATTTTTCCATAGGAAATGGATGTGTGGGTCTTGTAATAATTTATCATAGAAATCCTTAAGGTATTAAAAATGAAAGAAGAATTAGATGAAATATTTGAATCTTTTGATAGAAATGATATTTTCAAAGATAAATCTATTCTTCAGTCTAACCATAGACCTAGTGAGATACCTCATAGGGGAGAACAAATAAAACATGTTGCTTCAATTCTTGCTCCTGTATTAAGGGGAGAAAGATCAAGTAATATTTTTATTTATGGAAAAACAGGAACGGGAAAAACTCTTTCAATGCTTTATGTTAAAGATGAACTTTTAAAAAGAATCAAAAAAGAAAAAGATTTCAAATTAAGAATAGAATATCTTAATTGTAAATTAAAAAAAGTATCTGATACAGAATATAGGATTCTTGCTGAATTGATAAAAAAACTTGGGGGCAATGTTCCGAATACAGGACTTCCAACAGAAACAGTTTATAATAAATTCATAGATCTTCTTGATTCTGAAAAACAAATTCTTGTTCTTATTCTTGATGAGATAGATGAGGCTGTTAAAAAAATCTCTACAGATTTTCTTTATAATCTCACAAGGCTTAATTCAGAACTTTCAAAAACCCAAATAGGGGTTGTGGGAATAAGTAATAATTTAACTTTTTTAGAAGGGATTGACCCAAGGGTAAGAAGCAGCTTGTCTGAAGAAGAGGTGGTGTTTCCTCCCTACAATGCAATACAACTACAGGAGATTCTTAATCAAAGAGCAAAATACGGTTTTAAAGAGAATGTTGTTGCAGAAGGAGTTGTTGCAAAATGTGCGGCTTTTGCAGCAAGAGAACATGGCGATGCAAGAAGAGCTTTAGATTTGTTAAGGATTGCAGGGGAGATTGCTGAAAGAGGTGGTTCTAAGAAAATTCTTTTGAAGCATATTGATGAAGCAAATATTAAGATTGAAAGAGAGAAAATTCTTGAGGTAATAAGGACAGAGCCAAAACAATTTCAATATGTTCTCTATTCTATAATAAAGTTATCTGAAAAAATCAGAAAAGAAAAAAATGAATCTATTTTCACAGGAGATGTCTATAATTATTATCAAGAGGTTTGTTTAAAAAACAAATCAGAGGTCTTGACACAAAGGCGTGTGGGGGATATTATCCAGGAATTTGATATGCTTGGTATAATTAATGTGAGAGTTGTCTCAAAAGGTCGTGGTGGGCGTATGAGAGAAATAAAACTTGCAATTTCAAACCTCCTTATTGAAAAAGCGAAAAAGATCATTGAAGAGAGTTTGGATTATAAATAAAAATGGAAAAAGAGATTATTCAGTTTTGTATTGAAAGAGGTCTTTTAATAGAGCCCGAAGTTCTTAATTTATTGAGTGAAACAAAAGACAAAGAATCTGTTAAACTTATTATTGAAAAAATTGCAAAAACACACGAAAGAAAAATTATCACCAGAACATTTCTTGAACAGAATAAAGATCAGGTTAGGGAGTTTTTTTTAACTCTTCCCGAAGAAAATAAGAAAAGTCTGGAGAAATTAAAAATCAAGTTAGGACTTGAAATAGAGATTTCAAAAGAAGTTTCAAATATTACCCAAAAACCACCTATCCTGAAAATTAATACTCAGACTACTCAACAAATAAAAGAGGCTATAAAAGAGAAAATATCAAATATAAAAAAAGAGCCTCAAAGACAAGATTATAATCTACTAAAAAAAGACACAAAGGTTTCTGTTTCATTTGAATCTCCCGCGTTTATTAAGAAGATAGGTGTTGGGGATTTTGTTAAAAATCTAAGAAGCAGATTTTATGAAATGAAGAATTTATTACAAGAACATCAAGAACTTGATAGTCTTGTTTCTATAAACAAGCTCTCAAATAAACGGCAAAGATTTTCTATAATTGGAATGGTCTATGATAAAAGAATCACAAAAAACAAAAACATTCTCTTAGATGTAGAGGATTTTACTGGAAAAATACGTGTGTTAGTTAATCAGAATAATGTAGAGCTTTATGAAAAAGCAGAAGATCTTGTATTGGATTCTATAATCGGTTTCAGCGGGTTTGGTGATAAAGACATTTTTTTCGCAAACAATATTGTTTTTCCTGATATAATGGTTTCAGAGAAAAAGAAATCTCCTTCTGAGGAGTATGCTCTCTTCTTAGGAGACCTTCATTATGGAAGTAACTTCTTTATGGAAGAGAATTTTAGAAAATTAATAGATTATGTTAATGGAAAGGTTCCTGGAACAAATATGGAGGAAATTAAAAAAATAAAATATGTTTTTTTGGTCGGGGATATTGTGGCTGGTGTTGGGAACTATCCTGGGCAACAGAGAGATCTTAAAATTGAGGATATTGAAGAGCAGTTTAAGAGTCTTGCAGAAATTCTTGGCAAGATAAGAAAAGAGATCACTATAATCATTTCTCCAGGGAACCACGATGGTGTAAGACTTATGGAGCCTCAGCCCCCTTTTGATGAAAAATATGCATGGCCGTTGTATGGCATGGAGAATGTAATTCTTACAGGAAACCCTGCATATGTTAACATGGGGGAAGAGAGAGACTTTTCTGGCTTTGATATTCTTACATATCATGGGTTTTCATACCCTTATTATGCTAATAATGTTCAAAGTCTTGCAGAGAAAAGGCTAAACGCGCCAGATAAAATAATGAAATATTTATTAAAAAACAGACATCTGGCTCCGGCAAATTCTTCTGTTCAATATTTTCCTTCTGAAAAAGACAATCTAATAATCAGAAAAGTTCCTGATATTTTTGTCTCAGGTCATACTCATAAAATGGCAGTTTCTTCTTACAAAGGTGTTTTAATCATTTCTGTGGCGGGGTGGGAACGAGAAACAGAGAACCAAAAAAGAAAAGGGGTCAAACCTGATTTTTGCAAGGTGCCTATGTTTAATTTAAAAACAAGGCAAATTAAAATTTTAGATTTTGAATAAAATGAACATCCAACAATACTTTAACAATATTGAAAAGAAAACAAAAGAAGTTTATGCTATTGCAGAGACTGCTAGAAGCAAAGGGTTTGATCCAAAAAATAAAGTTGAAATTCCCCTTGCAAGAAGCTTGGCTGAACGGGTTGTGGGTTTGGTTTCTGTAGTTTATCCTCAGATGGAAGGGACAAGAGTAGCAAAAAGAATTCTTGAATTAGAAAAAAAATTTGGAAAGATGAATATGGCAGTTTCTTTCCAGATTGCAGAGGAAGTTGCAAAACAGAAATTTTGCAAGTTTGCAAGTCTCCTTGAAGCAATTGATGCAGGCATAAGGATTGGATTTGCATACACAACTTTAGGTGTTGTTTCAAGCCCTATTGAAGGGTACACAGGAATCAGAATTGGAAAAACAAAGGATAATAAAGAATATTTTATTGCTAATTTTTCAGGACCGATAAGAAGCGCAGGAACTACTGCAAGTTGTGTTGTTCTTATGCTCATTGATTTTTTGAGAGAGATGTTTGGTTATGCAAAATATGACCCAACTAAGGAAGAAGTAAAGAGGTATGTTACTGAAAATTATGACTATCATGATTATGTAACCAATCTCCAGTATCTCCCCACTATTGAAGAAGCGACTTTCTTGGCAGAGAATCTTCCTATACAGATCTCTGGGGACCCAACAGAGAAAAAGGAAGTTTCGAATTATAAAAATTTAGAGAGGGTGGAAACGAATAATATAAGGGGCGGCATGTGCTTGATTTTTTCAGAAGGACTTGCCCAAAAAGCAAAAAAAGGATTAAGGCTTCTTAATGAGGTAAAATCCAAGGGGTTTAAGTCTAACGGATGGGATTTTCTTGATGATTACATAAAACTTCATGAGCAAAGAGATACTGGGCAAAAAGATGATTCTCCTACTTATATAAAGGACTTGGTGGCTGGAAGGCCTGTGTTTGGGCACCCGTCTGAATCAGGTGCTTTTAGGTTTAGGTATGGTCGAGGTAGAAACTCTGGTTTTAGCGCAGCGTCAGTTCATCCTGCAACAATGGCTATAACAGATTCTTTCATTGCAATAGGGACTCAGTTAAAAATAGAAAAGCCTACAAAAGGATGTGTTGTTACTTCATGTGACCTTATTGATGGACCAATTATTAAACTATTTAATGGAAGCGTGAAGAAGCTGAAGAATATGGAAGATGCAAAAAGGCTTTATCCTGATGTTGAAGAAATAATTTATATTGGGGACATTCTTTTTCCTTTTAGTGATGTTTTAAACAGAAACTCAGATCTTATACGGCCAGGATATGTTGAGGAAATCTGGGGTCTTGAGTTGAGGGAGAAGAATCCTGAATTAGAAAAAACTATTGATTGTTTTAAAGTTGATTTTGAAGATTCTGTGAAAATAAGTTCTGAGCAAGGCATTTCACTGCATCCAGAATATATTTTTTATTGGACCCAGATTTCAAAAGAGCAGTTTTTAGGCCTTTTGTCCTGGCTAAAAAATTCTAAGGTTAATAAAAAAATAATTATGCCTTACACAAAAACAGATCAGGAGAACTTTAAACACGGAAAAAGAGCTCTTGAACTTCTTGGCGTTGAGCATGATGTGACAATAGAGAATGTGGTTATTAATATGAAAAATAGCAAGGCTCTGTTTGCAAATCTTGGGTTGGATTGGAATCTTCTGGATAAAGAAGAAATAATGTTAAAGGACATAATCCCTGAATTGGAATCAAAAATAAACAATATAAAGATTCCTAAGGATCAGAGTCTAATTCTTTTGTTAATAAATAATCTTTCTGATTTTGAGATTCGGGATAAAGCAGGAGAATTTATTGGAGCAAGAATGGGCCGCCCTGAGAAAGCAAAGTTAAGAAAACTTACAGGAAGCCCAAATGTTTTGTTTTCTGTAGGAAAAGAAGGGGGAAGGCTTAGAAGTGTGCAGGCAGCTTGTGAGGAAGGAAGTGTCAGGGCAGAATTTCCTGTTTATTTTTGTGAAAGTGAGGGGTGTAAAAAAGAGACAATCTTCAGTGTTTGTGAAGATTGCGGAAAGCCATGCCAAAAAATGTTTTACTGCCCTGAATGTAGAGAGACATTTTTAAAAAAATGTGAGAAACACCAGAAGTCAAGACCTTACTATTACAGGTCTGTAAACATCAGGAACTATATGGAAAAAGCAAAAGAAAATCTTGGTTTTACAAACGATGAAATTCCTGCTTTAATTAAAGGTGTTAGGGGAACGAGTTCTGAGGGTCATTGCAATGAAAGACTTGAAAAAGGAATTTTGAGAGCAAGGTTTGACTTGCAGGTAAATAAAGACGGAACAGTAAGATTTGATGCGACAGAACTGCCCTTGGTTTGTTTTAAACCTAAAGAAGTTTTTGTGAGTGTTGAAAAGCTAAGAGAAATAGGGTATATTAAAGACATCAATGGCAAAGAGTTAGAACATGATAATCAGATTTTGGAATTAAGACCTCATGATATTTTATTGCCAAGTTTTCCAGAGGCTGCTAATAGGGCTGATGATGTTTTCATAAGATTGTGTAATTTTATCGATGAGCTTTTGGTGAGGTTTTACAAGATGGAGCCATTTTACAATGTAAGAAAAAGAGAAGATCTTGTAGGGCATCTTGCGGTTTCTATTGCGCCCCATAATTGCGGGGGTGTTGTTTCAAGGATCATTGGCTTTTCAAATACATTAGGATGTTTTGCAAGCCCTTATATGCATGCTGCAATCAGGCGTGACTGTGATGGTGATGAAATGGCAATATCTCTTCTAGGGGATGTTTTGCTTAATTTTTCAAAATCATTTCTTCCAAGCCACAGAGGCGGGACCCAGGATTCTCCACTTGTTTTAAATGCCAGAATTAATGCAGGAGAGGTAGATGACCAGATTCTTGATTTTGAGCTTATGGGAGGTTATGAGTCTTATCCTTTAGAGCTTTACAAGGCAGCTGAGCAGGGAAAACATTCTTCTGAGGTTAAGATTTATGATGTAAGGACAGCTTTAAGAGAAGGCAAGGATACCTTTGAAGGAATAGGTTTTACTCATGATACTGAGAGTATAGATGAAGGAGTCGTTTGTTCAAACTATAAGATGCTCGCCACAATGCAGGAAAAAGTCCAGCACCAAATGGAGCTTGTTGAAAGACTGCGCGCAGCAGATACCTCTGACACTGCAAGACTTGTAATTGAAAGGCATTTCATCAAAGATATGAAAGGAAATCTTAGAAAGTTTTCAATGCAGAATTTCAGGTGTGTGGCATGTAATGGGATTATGAGGCGCCCTCCTTTAACAGGGGTTTGTTCAAAATGCGGCGGTAAAATTATTTTCACAACACATGAAGGAGGCATTAAGAAATATCTTGAACCTGCGCTTGACCTCGCAAAAAAATACAATCTTTCTCCGTATATAAGGCAAAGTCTGGAACTTACCAAAAGGTATATTGATTCTGTGTTTGGAAAAGAAGCTGAGCAACAGGAAGCTCTTGAGAAGTGGTTTTAGGAGAATGGAAATTAGTTTAGTAATTTATTTTTTGTAGGGTAAAAGATAATCTTTATATAAACTTCTGCCATTATTAAAAATATGGTTAAGAAAGATGAACTTAATTTAGAAAAATATCCTAAAGAATTTCAAAGATTCTTGAAAAAAGAAATGGAAATTGTTCAAAATTTGGTTAGGGAGGATGATAAGGTATTGGATATTGGATGTGGGGCAGGTAGAGCAATACCAAAAATCTCTCCACTTGTCTCAGAATATGTTGGCATAGATATTGATGAAGAATATCTTTCTAAAGCAAAAAAAATTGCAAGGAAGTTTGATAACTCTAAAGTTATTAAATTAAATGTAGAAACTCTTTCTGAATTGTTTAAGAAGAATGAATTTGATACAAGCTTCTGTCTCTTTAATACTATGGGTTGTTTTGAAAATTATAAGAAGGCGTTAAAAGAGATATATAATGTTACTAAAAATAAATTTTATTTTAGCGTATGTGCTAAAGGATCTAAAAAACTAAGACAAGAATATTATAATAGGATTGGCGTTAAAGCTAAATCCGACAAAAATGAAACCTTTTATTCAAGTGCATGGGGGCAAGTAAAAGCCTTTAGTAAGGATGAAATAAAAGAGGTGTGTGAAAAGATTGGATTCAAAATAGAAAAGAATATTTTAATAGAAGGATATGGTTATGGCATTATCGTTAGTAAATAGTTATAAGTATTTAATAAAATTATTTTTCTCATCTACTAAAACCATTTTTGGTTTTAGGGGGTTATCTGTTATCTCAAAAGAAAGAATTATTATGATATCCCCTTTTTTACATAATTTTGCTCCAGCCCCCTGAACTTCTATTTTCCTAGAATTTTCTTCTCCTTCAATTACATAAGTTTCCCAACGATTTCCATTAGTAACATTACAAACTAATACTTTTTCAAATTCAATAATTCCTGCCTTTTTCATTAGTATTTTATCTATATAGATACTCCCAATATAATCAAGATTAGTTCCAGTAATTGTTGCTCTATGGATTTTAGATTTTAATACTTCTTTCATATTTTTATTTGTGTTCGTCTAGATATAAATATTCTCCTATTTTCCTTTTTTACTTGAAATGTATTCTAAATTATAACACCAGATAAAAAACAATAGTCGGAATCAGTAAACAGCCCATCATATATGTTCTTCTCACGCCGAGGCTTATACAATAAATCCCTGTGAGTGCTGAAACTACCAGGACAATTAGGCCAGGAAATCCTGAGATTATAAAAACGACACTTGCCAGAATGCCGAGCGTGGTTGCAGAAAGCTTTGTGTAATTTACATTCATAACTTTTCTTGAAAAGAACTTTGCCAGAGAAACTGTTATAAAAAATGAGATTAAACCTGCCAGCAGAACAATAGTCAAAATTAAAATTAGGATTCTTAGAGGAAATGCGCCAATTAAATCATTAATTGCAA
>CAZQSV010000011.1:0-11780 GCA_964596305.1 Candidatus Woesearchaeota archaeon | reverse complement strand
TCAAAAATCCATAAAATAATAATTAAAATAAACAATCCTGCTGCATATCCTCCAATTACATCAGTAAACCAGTGCTTGTTTATATATATTCTGCTAAAGCCGACAAACAGGATCAACAGAACATTTATTAAAATAAAAATAATTTTTAGAATCTTGTTTTTTATTTGATCTTTATAAAAATAAATTAACGAAGAGAAAAGTATGGCAGCGAAAATAGAATGCCCGCTGGGGAAGCTATAACCTACTCCCAGAGTTAAATTTATCCCAGGAGGAGGTCTTTGAACTATAAATTTGATTATCTGCTCAAAAATAAATCCTGAAAAAAGACTGATTGCAAGAATAAAAGATTCTTTTTTTCTTTTTCCAATGTAAAGAACAGAAATTGCAATAAGACTTGCTCCAATGAGAATTCTCTTAAAATAAGTTCCAAGAAAAATAAAAACCTTGTCAAGCCAGCTGTTCTGCAATAAAGAAACTTTCTGATTTATCAAATCATCAATCTGAAATCCTCCTGAGATTACAATTCCCATAAGTAAAAAAAAGAAAACAGCCAGGCAAACAAATGAAAGAATTAATTTTGAATTTTCTTTTTCCATAACTGAAAAAAGGGTCTTTTATTATTATAAGGTTATTGGTCTTTTAGAATTATCGCGATAAACTTACTGATTCTCTGAGAGTCCTTTCCTTTTCCTGATCTTTCTTACAACTTCTGGCTGGATACTTGCAGGAACTTTTTCAAATAACTGATCAAGCAATGAACTTGTACCTCTTCCTTCTGTTGCTGAGCGCAGATCATTGCTCCAGCCAATCATTTCTGCGACAGGAAGCTTTGCCTTCATTTCTGCCTGAGTTCCTTCTTGTTTAACTTCAAGCATCTGCCCTCTCTTTCCTCCGACAATCTTTGTAACATCTCCAAGGAATTTATTAGGCATTTCTATCAGATTAATCTGCAATGGTTCAAGAATATATGGATTTGCTTTTTTCATTGATTCAACAATTGCCTCTCTCACCGCAGGATATACCTGTGCAGGACCTCTGTGAATTGCGTCTTCATGAAGTTTTGTATCGACGAGAGAAACCATAAGTTTCATACAGGGTTCACGAGCTAAAGGTCCCTGGTTTATAACCATCTCAAACGCATCAAGAACCATCTCTATAACTTCTCCAATATGAACTTCTCCGCGCGTTTCATCCAGGAAAACATTCCCATTGTAAATATCTCTAACATTTCTTATTAGATCACCAGGCCATCCAAGATTTGAAAGAGCTTTTGAGACAGCATCATTTTTCTTTTTTATTCTTCCTTCAGGAACATCTCCGTTTTTTATTGCTTCATAAACTTCCTCTTCTAGCGGAGCAACTTTAATGTAGAAAATATTGTGTTTGTTAGGGCTTCTTCCTTCAACAGAAGGAGATTCTTTTCCAATTGTTTCTCTGTAAACTATGATAGGCGGCGAGGTTTTTACATCAAGCCCTTTTTCTGTCTTTATTCTGTTCTCTATAATCTCAAGATGAAGCTCTCCCATCCCACTCATCAGGCTTTCACCTGTTTGTTCGTTAATCTCTATTTTTATGGAAGGGTCTTCCTTTTTTACCTGCTTCAATATTTCAACAAGTTTTGGAAGGTCTGCTGCCTTTGTTGCTTCAATTGATTTTGTAACAACAGGCTCAAACAAGTGCTTTATTGCTTCAAAAGGTTCTATTGGGGTTTTGCTGACAGTCTCTCCTACGAAAACATCTTTTAACCCAACAACTCCGACTACATTCCCAGCTAAGATTTCAGGGACAATAACTCTCTTGGCGCCTTTGTAAACAGATACCTGCTGAATTCTTACTTCTCTTTTTGCAAGATTCATGTAGACTTCATCACCTTGCTTTATTGTTCCGGAGAACAATCTTCCACAGGCAACTTCGCCAGCATGTTTATCAACGACAATTTTAATAGGTACAAAAACAGGCTCTCCTTCTGGATTGCACTTAACAAGATCTTTTCCAAGAGGGGAGTCTAAATCGCCGTGCCAGATTTTTGGAATTCTGTATTCCTGAGCCTGGACAGGGTTTGGATGATGCTTTATAACCATGTTCAGGACAACTTCGTGCAAAGGAGCTTTTTTTGCAAGTTCCTTGACCTTATCATCTTTGTAAGAATCAATCACGTCTTTGAATGTTATTCCTTTCTTTTTCATATAAGGGAAACTTAATGCCCAATTGTGAAAAGCAGAACCAAAAGAAACACTTCCTTCTGAAACATTAACTTTCCATTTTTCCTTGTAGCCTTCTGGGGCAATATTGCTAATAAGTTCATTAACATGATTGATTACTTTGATGAATCTGGCTTCCATCTCCTGCGGAGTTAGCTTAACCTCTTTTATAAGTCGGTCAACTTTATTTAGAAATAAAACAGGCTTAACCAATTCTTTCAGTGCCTGCCTTACAACAGTTTCTGTCTGAGGCATAACTCCTTCAACAGCATCAACCAGAATAATACATCCGTCAACAGCACGCATAGCTCTTGTAACGTCCCCGCCAAAATCAACATGCCCTGGCGTGTCAATTAAATTAATCAGATAATCTTCCTCTTCATGCTGGTGGATCATGCTTACAGAGGCAGAGTCAATTGTAATTCCTCTGGTAGATTCATCTTCGTGGAAATCAAGAGCGAGCTGTTTTCCTGCGAGCTCTTCTGATATCATTCCAGCACCAGCCAAAAGATTATCAGAGAAAGTTGTTTTTCCGTGATCAATATGCGCAGCAATTGCTATGTTACGAATTTTTTCCTGCTGGTGCATTAATTCCTCGATTTTTTTTGTCTTTTCGTCAGCCATCTTAATTAAAATTAATTATAATTCTACCGCGCAGAGTCAGCCTGCTTTTCCGATTCAATCCTCTTTTTGATTGCAAAACTTTCCTGATTCTCGTCAGCAGCTAGCATAATTTCCTCTGCAAGTGTCTGATAGATAGTTTTTTTCTTGCCAAAAGCCTTTTCAGAAGAACCATGGACGATGTGCTTTAATGCTAAACTAACCCGTCTTAGTGGGGAGACATCAACTGCCTGTGGATATCTTGCTCCACCATATTCTATTACTGTTATTTCATCTCGCGGTGCTGAATTTTCTATTGCCTTCACCAGAACTTCCACAGGATTTTTCTTTGTTTTTGCCTCAATCATTTTAAATGCTTCAAGAACAATCTTTGAATTTTTTGAGTATTTCCCAGAAGAGCGGCCAACCATAAGTTTGTGCTTTTTTCCCCTGTGCCCTGCAACACCTATCCTATTAATAAGTCTCTCTACAATATTGACTTTTGTCTGCCCAAACTTCTGGACATTTCTGCCGTGGCTCTTCAAAGCAAGTTTTGGATTAAGATTTATCGCAGACTTCAGTCCAATATCTTTCACTTCAATTCCTTCTGTGTCATACAAATCAAAGATTTTAAATTTTAGAATTTCTCCCATCTTATCTCCTACCCTTTTCGATTTTGCCTTTTACAAGTAAATGTAAGGGCTGGTCGTTTACTTTAATAACTTGGAATCTTACACCAGGGATATCACCTTTTGATTTTCCTTTTGCCCCGCCAATTCTTTCAATCATTACCTCATCGTGCTCATCAATAAATTTTTGTGCAAGGTTTCCCGGGATGAATGCGGTTACAACTTTTCCATTTTTCGTCAGCTGGACTCTACAGCACTTTCTCATTGCAGAGTTTGGCTGTTTTGCTTCTTTTTGAACTTTCTGAAGAACAATTCCCTTTGCCTGGTTCGCACCTTTAAGAGGGTCTGATTTAGCATACAAGCCTAGGGCTTTAATTTTATATCTTTTATCTTTCCATCTAAATCTTTTCCTTTTTTTCTTAAGTTTTAGTGCGCTTTTTAATCCCATATCCTAATGGATTAAGAAATAGTTTTTAAAAGTTGTTATTGATAAAATCAACAAAATCAAACAATCCTGAAATCTTTTCCAAAGAAATTCTTTACTATCTCCTGCATTTCAGCAAGCCTTCTTTTATTTCTTCCAATCAAAGCTGCCTTGTTGCTTCCGCCAGAGATTATGATCTCATTATCTTTTATCTCAATCCCTTTAAACTTTGTAGGGCTGACAACAGCACTTACAAATACTTTCACATCTTTGCTTCCTTCAGGAACCGCAATAACCTTTATCCTTTTTCTTAATATCTGGCTCATTCTTCTTATGTTTCTGGCTTCAGGTCCCACGGCCTTGTACACAAGATGTTTTGGAACACAAAAAACTATTGTCTCATTATACTTAAAACAGAATCGTGTCCTAATCTTCATTATTTTTTCAAATAGGTTCAGATATCTCATATCCTGCATGTTAATTGTATTTGCCATCTGGTTTCTATAAAAATCTTAGAAACATTTATCTTATAAATCTATTGTTAATTTTTTCCTGAGCGATCACTTGTTTACCTCTTCAACAACTTCCTTTCTCGCTTTCTTTTTTTCAGAATCTTTTTTTACAAGAGGCCCGACAACTTTAACAAGAAGCCCTGGAAGCCCTGTTCCAATCGGAACAGGTTGGTTAAGAATTACGTTTTCAATAACACTTACAAGGTTATCTTTGCTCCCTTTAATAGTTGAGTTTACAAACTGCTTTATTGGAGTCTCAAATGTTGCACGGGCCAGAATGGAGGATTTCTGGGCAATGATTCCAATTCTTGTCACTCCCTTGACCTCGCCAGTATTTGTCATAGCATCTGCGACAAACTTTAAATGCCTTTTATCAATTCTCAATCCCTGTGTATTCAATACTTCCTGTATCTCATTAATTATAAGCTGTCTTGCTGCCTCAATTCCAAACACGCTTGCCACCTCATGAAGATCATTTGAGATAAGTTTGTTGGATTCAGTCTCTTTCATTTCAAGAATTTTATCAAGATTGCTTCCGAGGGTAATAATCACATAATCCCTATCTCTTTTAACAATTAAAATCTGGCTTATTCCCTTGACACCGGAGATAATTGTTTTTTTCAGCTTTTCTTTTAGACGATAAATCTCTTTAAAGCTCATTTCAGCTGCGTTAATGATTATTGAGTTTTCTTTTTCCCTGGCACTAAATCCAATCTCATTAAGTTTATCAATAACCTTTTTTATAGTAATATGGCTTTGCTTTATTCCTTCCTTGTCAATTTTTATTTCTATTTTCTTGCTGCTGAAGTCAAGGTCAATTTCAGAAGCGAGGTCTTTCATGGTTACCTCTTTTATCTTTTCAGCAAAAGTCCTTGCATCTTTTTCATTATTATAGTCTTTCTTTAAATAAATCTCCATCTTGGGAGAGCTTGGTTTTTTCCTTGCATCAAATATTTCAATAAGTCGCGGAAGTCCCTGGGTTACCTGCATTTCAGTAACTCCTGCAAAGTGGAATGTTCTCAAAACCATCTGCGTTGAGGGTTCTCCAAAACTCTGGGAAGTTATTACTCCAATTGCTTCACCAGGTTCTAATTTCCCGTTAACATGCAGTTTGGTAACATCAATTCCGTCATCTCCGTATTTAAACTGGATTATATTATTGTTGCTATCTCTTATTGTTCCGTCGTATTCACACCTTAAATCCTGAAGCGCACTTGCAAGTCTTCTGTAAAGATATCCTGATTTAGGAGTTCTTAATGCAGTATCCATAAGAGACGCACGCCCTGCCATTGATTGGAAGAAATATTCATCCGGAAGAAGGCCTTTTATAAATGGACTTAAAATAAATCCTCTTGCTTTTGGGGAAAGGTCCCTTGGCTTAAAGAACGGAAGAGTCCTGTTTATGTAACCAATATCAATTCTTTTTCCTTCAAAGTCCTGCTGTCCGACACAGCAAGCCATTTGAGTTATGTTTAGGATGTTTCCGCCGCCTCCAGACCTTATCATGTGAGTAACAGGATTCTCTTCAGGGAATTCTTTTTTAACAATTTCCCCAATTTTTGTTCTTACCTCGTTAAGAACTTTAAGGATTTTTATCTCCCTTGATTCTTCAGGAGTTTTTCCCTGGATTATCTTAATCTTCCCTTCTTTGTAAGACTCAATTATTTCCTCTGTTTTCTTCTCAGCTTTTTTTATTATCTCTTCAGACGCCTCAACAACCTTTGAATCAACGTCAAGGTCTTCAAGAGCAATTGTAATTCCAATATCTGTAAGGTAATCTTTTCCAATATCAAATGCCTTTCTGATTGTTTCAAATGCCGCATTTCTTCCATACTTCTTATCAATTTCTTTTACAATTTTACCATCTCCTTCTCCGAAAAGACTTCCATCAATTATTCCTTCAGTAATTTTTCCGTCAGATATCTTAATAGTGCTATTTGAGAAATTTATTTTTGGGAGTATTTCTGAGAATATTTCTGTTCCCTGAATTGTTTTCTTTGAAAAGGTTGAGTCAATTCCTACTTTGTAAGCGATTTGGTTTGCTTCTTCTCTTGTAAACTCACTAAGTCCAAGAAGATATCCTCCTGTAACAGCATCAGAGACGCATCCTATCATATTTGTATTGTTCTTTGGTGAGATAAGATTTCTTTTTACGTCTAATATTACTTTTGCTTCTGCCTTTGCCTCTTCTGTTTGTGGACTGTGGATATTCATTTCATCTCCGTCGAAGTCAGCATTGTAAGGAGTTGCAGCAGCAGGATGTAACCTAAATGTTCTTCCCGGCAAAACTTTGACATAATGGGCCATTAAGCTTGCTTTGTGAAGGCTTGGATGTCGGTTAAATAAGACAATATCTTTGTTTTGAAGATGCCTCTCAACTTTGTAGCCAGGAGTAAGCTCATTAATTATTTCTTCTTTAAGTTCTTCTGTTATCTTTTTTCTTTTTCCATCTGGTCTTATAACATAATTTGCTCCGGGATATTCAGCTCCTCTTTTTACAAATTCTTTAAGTTTTTCAATATTCAAATCATTCACTGTTTCTGCAACAGTTATCACTTTTGCAATTTCATAAGGAACACCAACTTCATTAATCTCAATAGAAGGGTCTGGAGAAATAACTGTTCTTCCAGAATAATTAACTCTTTTTCCGGCAAGGTTCTTCCTAATTCTGCCTTCTTTCCCTTTTATTCTCTCTGTGATTGTTTTTAACGGCTGACCTGACCTGTGTCTTGCAGGAGGGATTCTTGTTACTGTGTTGTCAAAAAATGTTGTAATATGGAACTGCAGCAAATCCCACAAATCTTCAATAATAACCTCAGGGGCTCCTGCATTCAGGTTTTCCCAAAGTCTCTGATTTGCTCTTATAATGTCAGAAAGTTTGTGTGTCAGGTCATCTTCACTCATTTCTCCTGATTCAAGAATAATGCTCGGTCTTACAGTCACTGGCGGCACAAGAAGAGCAGTAAGTATTGCCCATTCAGGCCTGAAATTTTTTGTGTTTACCCCAATTTTCTTCAGTTCTTCGTTAGGAATCTTTGTCAGGATTTCTCTGATTTCTATTGGAAAAATTCTCTTTTTTACTTTGTAAAATGTTGTCGGTTTATCAAGCTTAACTTTTTCCTGAGGAGAACTGCAGTGAGGGCATTTCTTTTTGTCTTTAGCTTTTTTAGCTCTTTGTCCAGGAGTATACTTCTCAGCATCTTTTTCAGAAAGCAAAAGTTTTCCACATTCGTGACAGAAAGACCTAAGGCAAATTTCAATAATTGGAATATACTTTAGATGTATTACTGATCTTGCTAAATCAATGCTTCCAGGATGCCCCAAACACTCTTTTAGCCGGCCTCCACAGGTCCTGCATCTTACACCAGGATTAACCGCACCAAGCCTCAAATCCATCAAGCCTCCGTCAACAGGATAGCCATCTATATCATAAAGCTCTGGAGTTACGATTTTTGCTACTGAAAGCTTTTTTATCTTCTCAGGGCTAAGCAAGGAAAACCTCATGTCTTTTACTCTTTTTCTGGCGATTTGGTTGTTCATTTTTTATGGTTAGTTTTTTTAATTTCTATAAACTAAATTCATTCTACTATCTGAAGATTCTTGTGCTCTCATTTGTAAAGATTCAAAATAATTTTTTTGAAATAGATATTCCTCACATTTATTTTTTGGACATTTTACATTACAATCTCTTAAGCTTGTAAATCCTTTACATTTCTCTTCTAAATCTATTTTTCCCATTTTATTACTCGTATTTATTTTTTAGTCCTAATGTTGTCTGAATATGTAATCCCTGGAGTTCTTCCATGAGCAGCTTGAAAGCATATGAAACCTCAACAAGTTCGACGTCCTCGCTTTCGCAGACAGGGCAGATCTTTTTTCTTCTTATGTTGTCCTCTATTGCAACAGAACCGCATTGGCTGCATACTGGAAGGAAAATTTTGTCAGAGTCATATCTTTCTTTTAAGAGAAGTGAAGAACCATGGGCGACAAGTGCCTGCTGTTCCATTTCCCCAAGCCTTAATGCACCTCCGCGCGAACGGCCTTCAACTGGCTGTCTTGTAAGCAAGGCAACTTTTCCAGAAGCTCTTCCGTGGATTTTGTTGGCAACCATATATTTAAGTTTAAGATAGTAAAGATTTCCAACAAATATTTCTGCTTTCATCTTTTTTCCTGTAATTCCAGAATACATTGTTTCCTTTCCGTCATATCTGAATCCAAGTTCCTGCAGTTGCTTTTCAAGCTCTTCTTTGCCAACTCCTGAGAAAGAAGTGCCGTCAATAATTTCTCCTTTGAGACACCCAACCTTCCCTGCCAGCAACTCAAGCAAATAACCTACAGTCATTCTGCTAGGCAGTCCATGAGGGTTAAAAATAACGTCTGGTCTTATCCCCTTGGATGTGAAAGGAATGTCTTCTTCGTCGGCAAGCAGCCCAATAACCCCTTTTTGTCCGTGCGATGTTGCAAATTTATCACCTAATTCAGGAGTTCTCTGGTCACGGGTTTTTACCTGAACTACTTTATTACCATTATTATCTTCTGTAATTATCACTGACTCTACAACTCCCTTTTCTTCCTGCTTCATGCTTACAGAAGATTCCTTTTTTGATCTTATAGAAATCTCTCTAGCTTCAGAAAGGAATTTTGGCGGGGACATTTTTCCGATTAGAACTTCACATTCATTAACTTCTGTTTCCGGGCCAATAATACCATCAGCCTCAAGCCATTTGTAACTTGCTTCTGTTTTATAGCCAGAAGCGTCTTTTTCAGGAATTGCAATTTCATCTTTCAAACCTCCGGCGTAATTCATCTCAACTGTTCTGTAAGGCCTGAAATAAAAACTCCTTCCAACACCACGGTCAACACTTCCTTTATTTAATATAAGAGCATCTTCCATATTATATCCTTCATGAGTCATAATTGCAACAACAAGATTCTGGCCTGCAGGATAGGTGTTCAAAGTATCATAAATAAAACTCCTCACAATTGGTTTTTGAGGGTATTGCAAAATTGAGACATCTGTATCTATTCTTGTCAGATAATTCGCAGCATAAAGGCCAAGCGCTTGCTTCTGTGTTTTGCTTCCACGATTAAGTCTTGAACTTTGGTCATGATTTCCATAAGGGACAAGGCTTGTAACAACACCAAATAAGTCAATAGAGTCAATCTCAAGATGCGTGTGTTCAGGAGTAATTTCTTCCTCGTTTAAAGCAACGAGTGCACTTTCTTCTTCCATTGCATCTAAGTAGTCTATAATCCCTTCTTTGATAAGATCTCTCCATCTCATTTCTCCCTGCTCCATTCCTACCAAATGGCTTTCTTTTAGCTTAGACTGGCCATTTTCAACAACTATCAAAGGTCTTAATACCCTACCAGGTTCTGTTGAAATGTTGACTACCTGAAGATAAGGATCATGTCTGATATTCATTGGAATTGGAAATTCCCCGCTTCTTCTTTTCTCTCTTATGTTTTTTACAAACTCCTCAGGATTTTTCTGATCCAGGTTTCCGATATAAATACCATTAAAGAAAACTTCTGCTCCGCCATTTTCTTCTAATCTGTTAAGCCCAAACTCCTCAAGATTTTTGATGAATTTCTCTTCATCAATATCTATCCTTCCAGATACTTGCGCCAGAAGTGCCAGGTTTTTTCTTAAGCCAATCTCTGTTCCTTCAGGAGTCTCAATTGGACAGAATCTTCCATAATGTGTTGGATGAAGCGTTCTCGCCGCGAAGTTTTCACGTTCACTTGGCAACATTGAAGAAACTCTCTGCAGCTGGGAGATTATTGCTAAATAATTTGTCTTATCCATGTTTTGCGTAATTCCAGAACGCTGTCCTGTCCAGCTTCCTGTTGCAATTGCACTTTCAACACGGCGAGAAAACAATGTGGATTTTGCAATTATTTTTATAGAAAAATATTTTCGTTTTTTAGTCACTTTTTGTAATGAATATTGAATGTCTCTTATCAAAATTCCCAAGTTAACCCTAAAAAGTGTTGCGAGCAAATCGCCTGAAAGTCTTACTCTTTTATTTGCATAATGGTCTTTGTCTGTTCTTAAGTTTGGATTTTCCTTTGCAATTAGATATTGTTTTATTAGCTTGCAGATGGTCACTGCTTTTTTCATCCTGTCTTCTTTTTTTTGACCTATGTGGGGAAAGAGGTAAGAATTAATCCTTTGCTTTACTCTGTCAAGAACTTCTTTTTTTGTTCCCTGAAGATTTACTTTTTCAGAAATATACATCATGGCATCTTCCTTTGTTGCAATATTTGCAAATTCGTAAAGGTTCACAATTAAAGAGTCTGTTTCTTTTCCAATACACTTCTGAATTTCTGATTCTTTAGTCATTCCAAGGGCTTTGAGAATTACAATGATGGGGATGTCTCTGAACTTGCTAAATGAAATTTCAAAAATTCCTTCTTTGCTTTCTGAAATAGTAACAGGGATCCTGTATGTTCCTCTTAAAGAAAATATTTTCAGGTTTAAATTTCCTTTTGAATCTGTAGATACAAATGGCTGATTTTCTGCGAGGTCTTCTGCCATAATCATAACTCTTTCATTTCCTTTGATGACAAAGTAACCTCCAGGATCAAGCGGGTCATGATGCGTTTTGATTAAGTCTTCTCTTGACATTCCATGGGTATTGCATGCCTTGCTTTTTACCATGATAGGGATCTTTCCGATTTCCACAACTTCGGAATCAATCTGTTCGTCCTTTTTTACAGTAATCTCGAGGTAAATTGGTGCAGAATAAGTAAGGTTTCTTGTTTTTGCTTCTGCAGGGGTTATCAATGAAGAGCTACCGTCAGCTTCGATAACTTTTGGCTTTCCAATTTCTATTTTTCCCAGATTAATCTCAAAATCCTCACCTGATATGGTTTCAGAGATTTCATTAACAATTTCCTGCATTCTCTTTTCAGTAAAGTTGTTAAAAGAATTAATGTTGCTCCCTACTAAAGAATGTTCTTCTAAATATTTTTTTACTATAAGATGCTTGTTTTTATTCATCTTTTAAGGGATTGATTTGTTTATTTTCTGGATGCCAATTTGAAACTTCTAAGCTAACTTAATTCACTTAAATGACAACTCTATAATATTGATTAATTGTCCCATCTCCTTCCTTCCTTTCTATTTTTACTACATCACCAATTTCACATCCTTCTGGCAATGCAGGGTCATTTAGTAAGATCTTTGGCAATTGGGATTTAGAAATGTTAAATTTTTCCAATATACTCTGTACTTCTTTTTCCTTAAGTTTTGTATGTTTGGGCTGAAGAATGTGCATTGTAGGTGGTTTCGTCGGCAAATAGGGCAGCAAATTATCTACTATTAAATATTTAATATTGCTTTAATAACTTACCAATAATAAAAGAAACCGAATTTTTGTTTTTAAATCTTTCGTCTGGTAGGGCTTTG
>CAZQSV010000010.1:0-13263 GCA_964596305.1 Candidatus Woesearchaeota archaeon | reverse complement strand
TTTTTCTGCTTGGATTTGTGAGCTGCCTTTTTCCACGTGCTCCAAGTTTTTCTGAATATTCCTTTGTTATTGTGATTTTTTATATTTTTTTCAAGGAATTTCTTAGTCGTAGGGTCAGAAGTGTAGCCTGAACCCATGTCCTTTCCATACATCTCCTTTAATTTATTCATCTGCCTCTCACGCTCACTTTTTGCCAAGATAGAAGCAGCCCCTACAACAACATGATTTCTATCTGCTTTATGCTCGCAAGAGATTTCCAGATTTGAAAGATTTTCTATTTTCATAATCAAAAAGTTTCTCCATTTGGTCCTGTTTGGAGAAGGGCAGTCTATTACTATCTTTATCTTCTCTTTTCCGTCATTTATTTTATTGATTATCTTTACAGCAGCCAATCCTTCCAATTCATTTAGTTTTAAGCCTTCGCTGTTTTTCTTATCTATCTCTTCAGGATTTAGGACAACAACTTCAAAAGCTTTTGATTTTTCTTTTATTATGCCTTCAAGAAACTCGCGTCTTTTTTGTGTTAGTTGTTTGCTATCTCTCACGCCAACTTTTTTAAATTCATCTCCTGTTTTAGGATCAATAAGACATCCTGCTAAAACCATCGGACCAATCACAGGCCCGCGACCTGCATCGTCAATGCCTAAAAGAAGTGTTTTGGAAGTTCCTGATTTTATTTCCATCAATAAAAAAACAAAGATTCATTTTTAAAGATTTGTTAATATATTCTAGTGAAATGAGAGTATAAGAAAACTTTATAAGCAAATTTCATTAGTTTTTATTACAGAAATTATTAAAGCGGGATGGAGGAGTCTGGAGTCCTCGCTGGGCCCATAACCCAGAGATCGTGCGGTTCAAATCCCACTCCCGCTATTTTTGGTTAAGAATCAAATGAAAAGTTTTAAAAGAATTCTAAGATATGAAGGATTTATCATAGTTGGTATCTTAATAGTTTTTGGAACTTTAATTAAAATTTTTGGTTATACTAATTTTTCTTCTGACTGGTTTTGGTTTCTTGCAGGGGCAGGACTGATTATTGAAGGTTCTATTTCTCTGGTAAAAGAAAGAAGATTTAACAGGAAGTATAAGATTATTGAAAGAGAAAACCTTTAAAACTTCTTAAGTAATTTTATTCTTATCAGGCCCAGTTCGCATAGTGGTATTGCACCAGATTGCTAATCTGGACCCTTCGGGGTACGCAGGTTCGATTCCTGCACTGGGCGTTTTTTTATTAAAATGCAAGAGATTTACCAACCTGCAGAAGATTCTTATTTAATGTCATATTACCTTGAAAAAGTTCTTTCAATTCTAACGAGAAAAAATCCTAACCTTAAATTTCTTGAAATTGGTGTTGGATCTGGAATCCAGCTTGAAACAGCTTCAAAAGCAGGAATAAGAAAAGAAAACATTTTAGGCATAGATATCAACCATAAATCTGTTGAACATTGCATAAATCTTGGTTTTAAGTGCATACAATCAGACTTGTTTAATAAAATACCAAAACAAACGTTTGACATTATTGTTTTTAACCCGCCTTATTTGCCTAGAGATAAAAAAGAACCTAAAAGTTCCAGAACTGCAACAACTGGAGGAAAAAGAGGGAATGAAGTAACTAAAGAATTTCTAAAACAAGCTAAAAACTATCTTGAAAAAGACGGAGGAATTTTTTTGATAACAAGTTCCTTAGCTGAAAAAATTGACTTTGAGAGTCTTGGCTATAAATCTAAGAAGATTGCTGAAAAGAAATTATTCTTTGAAAGTTTGAGTTTGTGGGAACTAAAAGAGTAGTTACTTCTTTATCTCACTTGTTTTCTTTTTAGGGATGTAAAATCTATCAAGTATTTTAAGAAGTTCTTGTTTTTTATCTGCTTTCCCAAGACCCTTCCAATCAAGAAGGATAAAATCAACTTCTTCCGGGGTTTTGTCTATTGCTTCTTTAATCATTTCTTCTGTAATTGGCACTGCATAAGAAGGAATAATATGGGAAATTGCAACATTAGAATTTAATTGAATTTTATTAAAATTAGGGCAATAGTGAGGACCTCCGATTGCAACAGCAACTTCATTGTAAGGGTTTTCCTTGAATTCAGTTATCGCTTCCGAGATTGTTTTTGCTACCACAAACGCAGCTCTTCTGTCTGTCCACTCATTTTCTGTTGAGCCAATCTCTATAAAAATACATGGCTTATCAATCAGTGGTCCATGGTGAGTTGCTTCCATTGTTATTTTATAGTTGTTTAAGTGATATTGTCCTGCATTTTTGCTAAGTTTTTCAAATATCTGCTTTGAAAATAACGCAGAACTTTTGCAGACTTTTCCTGGCTCGCCTCCGAGATCTGCAGAACGCCAGTTTCCAGGTGCATGCACAGAAATGGTTTTTTCATTGCTTTCTGATTTATGCCTGGAAGCGAAAATAACAAAATCATAAGAGTTTATTTTCTCAAGGTCAAGATTTTCTGTATAAATTATTTCCTTATCAACTAAATAAAACTTAAATTCTCCAAACTGGCTAAGCTGGGTTGTGATGTTTATTCCTGCTTTGTCCAGCTTGCTTGCAACTATCAAATATTTTTTGTGCATGATCAAGAGAAAATAGGGTGATATAAAAAGCTTGTCAATAGAATATTATTTAAAAAGTAAAATCTAATAAGAATTATGCAAGAGATGATTAAGATCCCTGTTGGAATAGTTTTTCTTGTTCTTGGGATTCCTATTGGGAACTTTTTAGCAAAAATCACAAAAGAAGAACTCAAAACAGGGCAAAAATGGTTTAAGTTAATTATAATTGCAAGTTTAGTTGGTTCTGTGATTAGCCTGATTTCTGGCAATGACATACTACTTTTCACTTTTCTCTTTATTATGATAGTTACAAGCAGAAGTTTGAAAGAAAGAAAAAAGAAGTAGAGAAAGAATGTTTAGATAAGAGTTGTTAAATTAATGTTTATTTCTTTTTCTTTTTTGATTTCTTTTTTGCCATTTTACAGGGCCTCTTTTAATTGAAAAATAAATTGCTTTTATTTTTAAATCTATATTGTCTCTGGAAAAAGACTTCAGGAAACCTCTAGGATATCTTAATAAATACCCTAATTTTAATATTTCTATGATTTACTTAATAGGTCTTGGTTTGAATGAAAAAGGAATTTCGCAGGAAGGAGCTGAAGCTATTAAGAAATGTAAGAAGGCTTATATTGAAAATTATACTGTTGAGTTTCCTTATGACATAAAAGAACTAGAAAGACAGTTTAAGGGAAAGAAATTTATCCGGGCAGATAGGGAAATTGTTGAGAAAGAGCTTCATAAAATCATTGATGAAGCAAGAAAAATAGATGTTGCTCTGCTGGTCTATGGCTCGCCACTCACAGCCACGACACATATAACTCTTATTCAGGAAGCTAAAAAGAAAAAAATTAAAGTCAGAGTTCTACACAATGCTTCTGTCCTCGACGCTGTCGCTGAAACAGGCCTACAGCAGTATAAATTCGGAAAAACCGCAAGCATGCCAAATTTTGAGGCAGATAGTTATACAGAGATTATTAAAAAAAATCTAAGCATAAAAGCCCACACTTTAATTTTGATTGATATTGGTATGAAATTTGAGGATTCCCTGAAAAGACTTGAAAAAGATTTGGAAAACAATGGCATTAATCTAAAGAAAATAATTGCATGCTCAATTCTGGGTAATGAAGGCTCAAAAATTTATTATGGAAAAATTGAAGAGTTAAAAAACAAGAAAGTCAAAGCGCCTTTTTGTATAATTGTTCCTGGAGAGCTCCATTTCACAGAAGAAGAATTTTTGAACAACATGTAAGAAAAATTAAGTAATAATTTAAAAATATAAAACTCTATCTAAGGTTTGAGATAAAATGTATGATCTTAAAAAAGTCGAGGAAGAAATAATAAAGTTTTGGGAGAAAGAAAAAATTCCTGAGAAAGCGAGAAAGAGAAATAGGGGGAATAAAAAAACATTTTATATGATGGATGGTCCTCCTTATGCTACTGGGCATATTCATATGGGAACTGCTTTGAACAAAACCTTAAAAGACACTTCTATTCGAATAAAAAGGATGCAAAATTATGATGTCTTTGACAGGCCAGGATATGATACTCATGGAATCCCAATTGAATATCAAATTGAAAAAGAAATTGGAAGCGGAGGAAGAGGAGATATAGAGAAATATGGTGTCAAGAGATTTATCCAGAAATGTAAAGAATTTGCAACAAGATACATTGGTTTAATGAATAAAGAATTTGAAAACCTGGGAGTATGGATGCCCTGGGATGATTCTTACCTTACCCTAAGCCCAAAATATATTGAAGCAATATGGTGGACTTTTAAAAAAGCAGAAGAAAAAGGATTGCTATATCTGGGAAAATATCCGGTGCATATCTGCCCTCGATGTGAGACAGCAGTAGCATATAATGAAATTATTTACAACACCGAAGAAGATACAGCCATATTTGTAAAATTTCCATTAAAAGATAAAAAAAATTCCTATCTGATAATCTGGACAACAACCCCTTGGACACTGCCCGGGAATACAGGAGTAATGGTGCATCCTGATTTTGTTTATCAGGAAATTGAAACTTCTAAAGGAGAGAGATGGATTATCGCAAAAGAACTTGTTCCTAAAATTATGGAAGAATTGAATTCAACATATAAAGTTAAAAGAGAGTTCAAGGGAAAAGAGATGGAAGATTGGAGATATAAGAATCCTCTAAGCAAGAATCTTAAGATTAAAACAAAAGATGCCTATAGGATAGTTTTGTCAAAGAGATATGTTAATCTTGAAGAAGGTTCGGGGTTGGTTCATTGTGCACCTGGGCATGGGAAAGAAGATTACGAAGTCGGTAAAGAAGCAGGGCTTGATATTTTAGTTCCTGTAAAAATAAACGGTGAGTTAAATAAAGAAACAGGAAAATATGCTGGAAAAAAAGCAAGAGTTGTCGACAAGGAGATTATTGAAGATTTAGGGAAGGACGGATTTCTCGTACATAAGAATCCATACAATCATGATTATCCGTTATGCTGGAGATGTAAAACTCCGTTGTTAATGCTAGCAATTCCTCAATGGTTTTTTAAGATTTCAGACATTCATGCTAAGCTCTTGAAATTAAACAAAGAGACTAACTGGATTCCTAAATTAATGGAAAAGAGAATGAGGGCGTGGCTCAATGGGATTTCTGACTGGCCAATCTCAAGGCAGAGATATTGGGGAACTCCATTGCCAATATGGAAATGCAACAAATGTGAAAAAACAGAAGTTATAGGGGATATCAAAACTCTTGAAAAAAAATATAAAAAGAAAATCAAAGAATTGCACAAGCCAGAGATTGACGAGGTTAAATGGAAGTGTAAATGTGGCGGGGAGATGAAAAGAGTTCCTGAAGTCTTAGATGTGTGGTTTGATTCAGGTGTTTCAAGCTGGGCTGCATTAGGATATCCTAAAAACGACAAATTAATGAAAAAATTCTGGCCTGCTGATTTGAACACAGAGGCGACAGATCAATTCAGGGGATGGTGGAACTCGCAGTTAATTCTTTCCACAATTGCTTTTGATAAAAAACCCTTTGAAAATATAATGGTTCATGGCATGGTTACAGATTTAGAAAAAAGAAAGATGTCAAAGTCATTGGGGAACATCATAACTCCCAAAGAGATGATCAATAAATACGGAAGGGATTATCTTAGATATTATTTAATCACTATGTCTAAGGGGGTTGATTTTGCAATTGATGAAAAAGCATTTAAGGACATAGGAAAGTTTTTCATGATTTTATTTAATATTCATAAATTTGTTTCATTATTTGGATTTGAGATTAAAAAGAACGCAAAAGGGAAAGAGATTGAAGATAAATGGATTCTGTCAAGATTGAATTCAACAATTAAAGAGGTTATTGATAACTATAACAGGTATACTTTTCATAAGGCTACAGAAAAAATGATGGATTTTGTTGTTAATGATTTGTCGAGGAGATATATACAAATAACCAGAAATAGGGAAGATACTAAAGATATTTTAAATTATTGTTTTGTCTCTTTGATAAAATTGCTTGCTCCTATAGCACCGCATTTAACAGAATATTTGTATAAAGAGATGGGTGCAAAAAATTCAATTCATCTTGAAGAGTTCCCTAAAATCAGGAGGATTGACAAGGTTCTTGAAGGAGAATTTGAACATACACTACAAATTATTGAAACTGGTTTGGCTGAGAGAGATAAATTAAAGATTGGGTTGAAATGGCCTTTGGCAAAAGCAAAAATCTCCACACCATCTGTTAAATTAAATAAACAATTACAAAGAATAATTGCAAATCAATTGAATGTAAAATCAATTGAAATAAAAAAAGCAAAGGAAATTTCTGTTGAACTTGACATAGAACTCACTCCAGAACTTGAAGCAGAAGGTTATGCCCGCGAGTTATCACGAAAAGTCCAAGCATTTAGAAAAAAACTTGGACTTGAAAAAAAAGACAAAATTGATTTGTTGATTCTTGTAGATAAAAATTTTAAAGAGGTCCTTGAAACAAATAAAAATTTCATAAAAGAGAGAACAAACTCTGAAAATCTGGAGATTACCACCGATACTAAAAATAAGATTAAGGAAAACTTTAAAAACAAAACGTCCTTTAGTGTAAAAGATAAAAAAGGGGGGATAATTATTACCAAGAGGTAATCCTCGAAGGTCACCCTTTTATCATAACAATCTTTAAAAAGAAAGAGAAGATAATAAAAAAGAGGAAGATAATAAATGATAGTCAAAGAAGAATTTTTAAGTAGGTTGAGAAAAATTTTTAATCTTAATTTGTATGAGGTAAAAGTATGGGCTGCTCTTCTTTCCAGAGGGACAAGCACCGCAGGAGAATTAAGCAGCATATCTGACGTTCCAAGATCAAGAACATATGACATTCTTGAAAGCCTGGAAAAAAAAGGATTTATTGTAATGAGGCTTGGGAAGCCGATTAAGTTTGTTGCTCTAAAACCAGAAGAAGTTATTGAGCGTGTCAAGAAGAATCTATTGGTTGAGGCAAAAGAGAAATCAAAAAGACTTGAAAAATTAAAAGGGGATGATCTTCTTGGGGAATTAAATTCTCTATTCACAAAAGGAATTAAGTTTGTTGAGCCGTCTGATTTATCCGGAAGTGTAAAAGGCAGGCAAAATTTGTATAATCATCTTGATATGATGATAAGAGAAGCTGAAAGAACAGTGACAATTATAACAACAGAAGAAGGACTTAATAGAAAATTAGAGATACTATTGCCAAGTCTTGAAAAAGTGAAGAAGAGGGGGGTTAAGATAAGAATTGCTGCACCAATTAATAGCAATAATATAAAAGTTGCAAAAGAATTTAAAAAAGTAGCAGAAATAAAAAATTTGGAGAGATTTAAAGCAAGATTCATGATAATTGATTCAAACCAACTTATTTTTATGCTTCTTGATGATGAAAAATTCCATCCAAATTATGATGTTGGAGTCTGGATTAATACAGAGTTCTTTGCCCAGGCCCTGGAGCAACTTTTTGAATTGGCATGGAAAGAAATGAAGCCTTTAAAGTAGAGATAATTATAAGAATTAAAAAATCTATTTCTGATATTTATCTAAAAAGAGAAGAAATAAAATAAAAAAAGAAGAAATAAAATAAAAAATTACTGAGTTAGTATTGCCATTACGACGCTAACGATTGTAGTTACAATAACAATCCATCCAGCAATTTGGGTTATGATTAGTGGTATCCATGGAATGACCAATGCAGGATTTGCTCCAACCATTCCAAAACCAACAGCCAAAGATACCAAAACACCGGTTAACCAAGCGATAAAGTTCAGGAATCTTCCGCCTTGTCTTTTTGCCATTTTTTACCTCCTTTATTAATTTAATTGTTTAGTTTACCTTAGGAAAAACAATATTAAAAAATTAAAAATTATTTTTTCTTTTTCCTCTTTTTCTTCTTTGTTTTTTTCTTTCTTTTCTTTTTTGTTTTAGCTTTTCCTCCGACAATTCCGGAAAGGGTAGCCCTGTAACCTATAGGAGCTTGTGCTGATGTAAGTGTCATAGCTCTTTCCCCTGCTTTTCTGGCTTTTGAAATATTGTTTCTAATCTCACTGTCAAGCCTCTTAAGTTCCTTATTTGTTTTTTTAACAGAGGAGGCAAGTGCTTTTTCAGAGATTTTCCCAAAGAAAAATCTTTTGCATTCTCCATCAAAATCATTCAAAAGTCCTTGTTTTTCTTCTTGTCTTGCTCTCACAAGTTCTCCTGCCACATTAAACTCTTTTAGAATCTTTGCAAAGAAAGATTCATTCATCTTTTTTGTTTGAACCATTTTCACCTCCTTATAATGTTTTATTTAACAAAATGTTATTTAAATAACTTTTGGATTTTAATTTATGAATATTTATTTTTCTCTAATTACATTTCTTCAATTGTTTCTATTCCAAGTAGTTTTAATGAATTTTTCAGGACTTGCCTAAATGACTGAACCAAAGCCAATCTAAAAGCTTCCTGTTCTGAGCCAATAACTTTGCAGTTTTGATAAAAATCATTGAATAACTGTGAAAGCTGATAAGAATAATTTGCAATTATCGACGGGTTTAAGGCTTGAGCAGCATTTAATACAACTTCTGGAAAATAAGAAAGTTTTTTGACAAGACCTATCTCTTTTTCTTCTAATTCAGGAACTTCAAATTTTTTTTGCTCTGGAGGTGCATTTCTCATTATTGATCCTGCCCTTGCATAGCTGTATAAAAGATAGGGTCCTGTGTTCCCGTCAAATGAAGAGAATTTTTTGATATCAAAAACAATATTATTTATTCTGTTATTCTTTAAATCGCCGTAAAAGATTGCTGCAGTTGCTATTTTCATTGCTCTTTCTTTCATTTCGTTTTTTGATATTTTTTTTCTTATTTTAATTTCTCTCTTAGATCCCTTTTTTGATTTCTTTGTCCTTTTCTTTATTTCTTTCTCAGCCAACGAGCAAGTCTCTTTAAGAACATCTTCCATGAAAAACATATTTCCTTTTCTTGTTGAAAGCTTCTTTCCTGACTTGCTCAGATAATGCCCATGATAAACATGGATGCAATTCTTTGCCCAGCTATAACCCATAAGCTCGAGAATTTTAAAGAGCTGCCTAAAATAAAGTTCCTGCTCCTTACCTACTTCATAAATCATTTTTTCAAAACCATATTTTTTATATCTGTCTATAGCAACAGCCAGGTCTCTTGTCGCATATAGTGTTGTCCCGTCGCTTTTCTCAACTAAGGCAACATTGAGTCCATGCTTTGAAAGATCAACAATATAAGCCTTTTTGCTTTTCTTCAAGAGGCCTTTTTTGTCAAGCTCAGAAAGAATACCTTTTGTCTTTTTGTTATAATTTGACTCGCCGTCGATAAGATCAAATTTTATTCCAAGTTGTTTATACAACTTCTTAAACTCTGCAATGCTCAAATTCCTAAAAATTTTCCAGAGCATGAGTAATTTTCTGTTTCCTTGCTCAAGCGCCTTAAAAGCCTCTCTTGCTTTTTCCTCATACTTTTTTTTGTTTGCCTTAACATAAATGTTTAGCAAATGTTTTATTGGATCTTTTTCAAGTTTTTTTTCAGAACCAAATTCCTCATATCCAACAATAAGTTTTCCAAACTGAGTCCCCCAATCACCAAGGTAATTAATCCTAACTGCTTTAAAACCTCTGAATTCAAGAATGTTTGCAATAGAGTTTCCTATTATAGTTGATCTTAAATGCCCAATTCCAAAAGGCTTTGCTATATTTGGCGAGGAGAATTCAACAACAACTTTCTTTCTTTTGCCAGCATCAGACTTTCCATAATTTTTTTTCTTTGTAATTATATCCCAAACAACTCTGCGAGCCAGACTTTTACGGTTCATAAAAAAATTAATGTAAGGGCCGCGTGTTTGCACGTCTTCAAGATCTGTTGCAGGAGGCTCTCCGATTTTTTCCCTTAACTCAATTGCAATCTGCGAAGGATTGTCCTTAAGTTTTTCTGAAAGAAAAAAACATGGAAAAGCATAATCTCCAAATTCAGGGTTAGACGGAACTTCTATAAATTTTTCTATTTCCTTATTGCTAAGACCAACCCCTTTTTCCTTAAGAGCTTTTTTCATCAACTTTATCACAACTTCTTTCATAATCAAAAGAGAGAAAACAAGTTAATAAAGATTTTGAAAACAATAAGTTTTTTAAGTCAATAGCGACTTCTAAATTTGAGAGGGGGTGCCGGAGTGGTCAAACGGGCAGGACTTAAGATCCTGTGGGTTAGTCCCTTTCGCAGGTTCGAATCCTGTTCCCCTCATTTTTCTGTTTAATAAAAATCAGAAGAAAAGTTTATAAACCATAGAATACTAAACAAAAAGTAGGAGGCATTAACTTCGGTTGATGTAGACATTTCGGTGTCTTTCCTCCTACACTTATATTCTCAAAATTAAATTCTAATAAGTTAATTTCTAAATGATTAGATTTATACAAATTTCCAAGAAAAATATAACTCTCTAAAGACGACATTATTGTATTAATTCCTAAGTGATAAAATATATAAATATTTATAAACCACGGATTTCTACAAAATTACATGAAATTACGGCCATTAGTTAGGAATTTAGGAATTATCTTAAAAACAGCGCCTGTATTATATGGAAGTCTTAATCTGGAAGCTGCACAGAATAAAAAATATAATATCCTCGCAGATGAATTAAAATCAGAAGAGGCTCTTTTTTATTGGGATAAAGAAACAGACAGAGCATACACTAAAACAGGGGTTCCAATAATGGTTCCAATGGATACCTTGGATTTTTCTGATAAAGTCAGGGGAAATTATGAATTAGTTATATACAGTGCTCCAAAAGGAGTTGCTTCATATGATAATACAATAATTACATCAAGAGATGTTATGGAGGGGATAATTAATGGTGCTTTGATTCACAGAAATGCAAAAACAGGAAAAATAGATGAGTCTGTAAGAATTATTGTGCCTGTTTTCACAGGAAAAATTGATTCTAAGAAAATTTCAAGGCTTGAGAGAAAATTAATTGGTATTAAAAAAAGCCAGTCTAAAAGAAAAGATCTGAAATCTGAATCAGAATATTCTGGAAGAGAAAAGGAAAAGACAGAGCCAAGATATTTTGAAGAATCATATGGATATGGGAAAGGAGAGGAAGATATTAATAAAGGAGAAACAGAGTGGGAAGAGCTTGCATATGGGGATGAGATTAATTGGGAAGAGAGGATTCCAAATGTAATAACAGAAAGCAAAACAAAAAATAACTGGGATGCTTTTTATAATACACATCTTGGTTTAGCTATTGGAGCAGTAATTGATGATTATACAAAATCAGTAAATACAAACGGAGAATATTCAGAGAAAGCTGCAAGAGGAGGCCTTGAACTTGGTGCTTTTCTCAAAGGCCCTAATTCAGAGACAGATTTTGATTTAAGATTTTTGAATGATAACGACGGTTACATAAACAAAACAAAAGAAGGAGAATTAAGTTTTGTATACACCCCCCACATTATTAATTTTGAGGGAGCCAGTATAAGCCCTGCATTAGGTGCTGGTTTAGAAGGCTGTGTTTCTTCTGATAATGAATCTATTTCAAATGAATTAATGAATCTAAGAACTAATACTCAGGGAGAATTTAGTGAGATGATAAAGTGGCTTGGTTTGGGTGGAAAAATCAATGCAGGAGATTTCTCAATAGAAGCTTTATACAAATTTTTGGAAGGAAATATGTCTTTAAAAGTCAATTCAGAAACATTTGAAGGAACAGACCTTATAGCAAAATATGATGATGTAATAAGAACATTAGCCAGTGGAAATGCACTAAAGGTAGGATTGGGATATAATAATAACGTTATATCTTTAAGAGGAACTTATGAAAATGGGAACAAGGTTTATGTTCCTTTAACCAATAATGCTTCAATCATAGATAATAATCTAAATGTTGAGTATAATAAATTTTCAATAAATGGAGAAATTATTCTTCCTACTAATTTTACTATTGGGGGTGGATTTACTGCAGAAAAAAACCATCATGCTCCTTCCGAAAAAAAGGATTTGACAGGGGCTGAGGATAAGTTTAACAGAACTGGTGAAGCAAGAATAGGTTACCAGTTTTAACAATAAAATAAAAATGAACAAAAAAATTTTGATTTTGCCGGCAATGTTCTTGGCAGTGTTAGTCTTAGTAGCAGCAGGTGTCTTGGCAGCAACCACAACAACAATAACACCCGGAACAGCAATTGCAGGGGAAACAGATTTATTCTGCCATATCTATGTGGATGGCCAGGAAGTAAGTGTAAATGATATTTCCCCATATACCATTGCATGGAAAAGTGATGCTATTGGAGCAACTTGGGATTATCTTGGTGTGCAGGAATTGGATTCATCTTATCTCTCTGAATATATGAATCATGAACTTATCTGTGCAGTAGGTCATACTTATACACAGGGAGGATATGTAATATTTATAGACATCCCTCAAACAACCAGCAATTCTGTCCCTATTGAGCCTGATTATACTCCAAGTGCTAATTTAATTGTTCCTTCACAGGCCTATGTTAATGAGAATGTTCAGTTACAGTGCTCAGCATCTGGCGGAAATGATCCTCTGGCAATTGAAATAGATGCAGAAGGCAATGGTGATTTTCAGGATGTAACAGGCACAGGTATTTTGAATCATGTTTACACAGAGACAGGAAACTATAATCCTGTATGCAGGGTTACTGATCTTGACAGTGATGTTGCAACAGATGATGCTAATATAGAAATAATTTCAGAAGGAATTGAAAACCATGCACCTGTCATAACTTCAGTACCTGTAACAGAAGTTTATGAAGGTCATAATTATTATTATCAGGTAAATGCTGTTGACCCTAACGGCGATTCTATGGAATATTCTTTGATAACTTCTCCAAGCTGGCTTTCAATAAATCAAAATACAGGATTGATTTCAGGAACAGCTCCAGAAGTTGATGAAGATACTGGCTTTGATATTATTGTTAGGGTTTCAGACACAGAAGGAGCATTCGATACACAAACTTATATTTTAACAGTAATGGATATTGTAGAATCAGAAAATCTTCCGCCTGTCATAACTTCAGTACCTGTAACAGAAGTTTATGAAGGTCATAATTATTATTATCAGGTAAATGCTGTTGACCCTAACGGCGATTCTATGGAATATTCTTTGATAACTTCTCCAAGCTGGCTTTCAATAAATCAAAATACAGGATTGATTTCAGGAACAGCTCCAGAAG
>CAZQSV010000009.1:0-13398 GCA_964596305.1 Candidatus Woesearchaeota archaeon | reverse complement strand
CGGTAACTTCCAAACTGCCGGCTTCTTCGTTTCCATAAATAGATACCGGACCTAAGTCTAAGTCCCAATAACCATGCCCTGGATTTGGAGCTGTAGCAAAAACAAAAACTCCTAGAAGCATCAAGCCAACAAAAGCAATAATTGTGTAAGAAAGCCTGTTTGAAATTTTCTTGCTTAACAAACCCCAACCTCCCTCTTTTTGTTTTCTCTTTTTCATTTTTCCTCTTTTCTTATATTACATTAACAAAAAGAGGTATTTAAATATTTTTATACCTTAATCTTCATGAATAAAATTTCGCTTTTTTTTACTTTCCTTATGTCTAATGATTTTTTTAGATTTTTCAGGCTGATTTCAAAGCCAAGGTTTTTTGCAATTTTTTCAGACGCAGAAGGAATCACAGGCCAGAGCAAAATTGTAACAGCTTTTATGCTATCAACCAACTCATATAATTTTTTCTTGTTGCGAGTTTCCCAAAGTTTGTTCTTTTGAACATACTCATTACATAAATCAATGAAGGAAAAAATCTCATTCAGGGCTTTGTCAAACTTGTAATTCTCAAAATTTTTCTCTATCTCCTTCAGCTTTAAGTTCTTAATTAATTTATTCTCTGTTTTTTCCAAGCCAGTTTTTTCTGCCAATCCAGTGACTCTGCTGACAAGATTTCCAAACTTGTTTGCCAACTCATTATTGTGCCTTTCAATCAAAATTTCTTCTGAATAATCTGAGTCATCAAATACAGAACATCTCAAGAGAGAATAACGAACTGAATCAGAACCATATCTTTTAACTAATTCAATTGGGTCAATCACATTCCCCAGACTCTTTGAGATTTTCTTCCCGCCTAAATTTAAATAACCATGAACCAAGAGCTTCTTTGGGAGTTCAATTCCCGCAGACATTAACATCGCAGGCCAGATTACTGAATGAAACCAGTTAATACCTTTTCCAATAACATGAACATCTGCAGGCCAGTTCCCATTCGCACCAGAATAATAATTAAGTAAAGCATCAAACCAGACATAAATCTTAAAATTTTTGTCAATAGGAGTATCAATTCCCCAATCCAAGTTTGTCCTAGCAACGCACAAATCCCTCAACTCCTCATTTTTCAGACGAGCCAAAATTTCATTTTTCCTTTCTTTAGGAACAATATAATCCTCAACAAATTTAATCAGCCTATTCTTATATTTGCTCAACTTAAAAAAATAAGAATCTTCAGAAATCAATTCCGGCACTTTATTATGCTCTGGGCATTTTCCACCAACCAAATCCTTTTCAGTTAAAAAAGCCTCACAACCCTTACAATACAATCCTTTATATTTTCCTTTGTAGATTTCACCTTTATCAAAAACTTTCTTGAAAATTTCCTGAGATATCTTTTTATGTTCTTTCTCAGTTGTTTTAATAAATCTATCATAAGAGATATTCAACTTTTCACAAAGTTCAACAAAAAGTTTTGAATTCCAGTCTACAAATTTTTTAGTATCAACCCCTTTTTCCTTAGCTGCTAAAGCATTTTTCTGTGCATTTTCATCTGTTCCAGTCAAAAACCACGTCGACTCACCCTTCAATTTTTTCCAACGGACAAGAACATCTGCTAAGACTTTCTCAAACGCATGCCCAACATGCGGTGCTGCATTTACATAATCAATTGCTGTCGTAACATAAAATTTCTTTTTTTTCTTTGCCATGTTTTCCTTACAGGAATTAAATATAAAAACTTAACTAACTTTAAGAAAAATTACAGCAGCTTTAGTTTAGTGGCAGAACACGAGATTCCCAATCTCGGAACGCGGGTTCAATTCCCGCAAGCTGCATCACCGCCAAAAATCTCAGAAAATTATTTAAACAAGAACCTGCTCCCTTCCTTATGTTCAATAAGAAAAAATGCGGGAAATGCGGGAAAGGAATAAGCAATGATTATGACTTTTGCCCTTACTGCGGAAATCAATTAAGAAATTTATTTGAAGAAAACAGCGAAGACTGGGGCTTGCTTGGTAAAAATGATTTTAATCAAGAAGGGATAAAACTTCCAATGGGCTTCAATACGCTATTCAATTCTCTTCTTAAAAATCTTAATAAGCAAATAGATGAATTTGAAGATATGAAAGAAGAGAAAACTATGAAAAAAAGAAAAGGCGGGATAGGGATAAGCATTTACACATCTGGGAACAAGCCGCCTAAAATAAAAGTAACTTCTTTTGGAAACCTTCCTCAATTTAAGGAAAAAGAAAAAAAGATAAAAGAAAGTATGAAAAAGACTATAAATCTCCCCCAGATAAGTTCTAAAAAATTTTCAGGGCTGGAAAAAAAGGAGCCTGAAACAAACATAAGAAGACTCTCAAATAAAATCGTATATGAAATAGAAATGCCAGAGGTAAAATCAATAAAAGATGTTTCCATAAACCAGCTTGAGAGCAGCATTGAAATAAAAGCACTCGCAACTCCAAGAGGTAAGAAAAAAAGATATGTTTATTATAAAATAATTCCTGTGAACCTACCAATAAGAAAATACAATTTATCAAAAGAGAAACTTGTCCTTGAATTAGAGACCCAGGAATAAGAACTAACAAAACTTATAAATTATAGATTTCTGATATTATAGGGATTAAGAGGAAATGTTAAATCCATTTATACAGTTTGGACTTATGATTTTGGTTGTCCTGGGTGTCTCAATTATAATGAGGCTGCTCAAACAACCTTTGATAATAGGATATATCTTATCTGGGATTTTAGTCGGGCCTTTTTTCCTTAACCTAATCCAGAGCAGCGAAACAATAAATGTTTTTTCAGAGATGGGGATTGCATTTTTGCTTTTTATTGTCGGATTGCATTTGTCTCCTAAGGTCTTAAAACACGTTGGTAAAATCTCCCTGATTACAGGAATGGGACAGATAATATTTACTTCTTTGATTGGGTATCTCATAGGAAAACTTTTAGGATTCTCAATAATAACCTCAATTTACATTGCAATAGCCTTGACTTTTTCCTCCACAATTATTATTATGAAACTTCTTTCAGACAAAGATGCCCTGGAAAAGCTTTATGGAAAAATTTCAATAGGATTCCTGTTGGTCCAGGACTTAGTAGCTATCTTAATTTTAATTGTTGTCTCGTCTTTAGCAAGCGGGGCAGGGGCTAGCAATATTTTATTTTCCACAATTATAAGAGGCGTCTTTCTCGTTGCTGTTTTAATACCAATTAGTTATTACATTCTCCCAAGATTAAGTGATTTCTTTGCAAAGTCTCAAGAACTTTTATTTATCTTTGCTATCTCTTGGGGTTTAGGGTTGTCTCTTCTTTTCCTTTACGCAGGATTTTCAATTGAAGTCGGAGCATTAATCGCAGGAGTCATGCTCTCAATATCTCCCTATAGTTTTGAAATCAGTTCAAAGTTAAAACCTTTAAGAGATTTTTTCATAATTTCTTTCTTTATTATTTTAGGAAGTCAGATGGCTTTTGGAGATATAAGTCATTTAATTTTTCCCGCAGTAATCTTCTCTCTATTCATCTTAATAGGAAATCCTTTGATAGTCATAATTTTAATGGGAGCCTTAGGCTACAGCAAAAAAACAGGCTTCATGGCAGGACTTACTGTTGCTCAGATTTCTGAATTCTCATTAATCCTAATTGCTTTGGGAGTCAAAATAGGACACCTAACTCAGGAGATATTGTCCTTCGTTACAATGATAGGATTATTAACCATCGCAGGTTCAACATACTTAATCATTTATTCAGACGCAATCTTCAAAAAGATAAGAAAATCTTTAACAATTTTTGAAAGAAAAAGAGTTAGGGAGAAAGAGATACCAAAAAAGAATTATCATTATATTCTTTTGGGCTATAATCGAATCGGATTTTCAGTGGTAAAATCTTTTTCAAAGATAACCAGGAACTTTTTAATTGTGGATTACAATCCAGAGGTTGTCAAAGAACTACAAAAAAGAGGTTTTGATGCAATTTACGGAGATGTTGATGACTCAGAATTTTTAGAGGGGTTAAGAATGGACAAAGCCTCTCTAATTGTGTCTACAATCCCTGAAAAAGAGACAAATCAGTTAATTTTAGATATTTTAGGAAGAAAGAAAGGCGGACCAATTGTTCTCTTAACAGGAAGGCAAATTGAAGATGCTATTGAACTATACGGCGCAGGCGCAGATTATGTAATCTTGCCTCACTTCTTAGGGGGAGAATACACTGCAAAATTAATCAGAGAAGCAAAAAGCGATCATAGAATATACCAAAAAGAAAAGCAAAAAGAATTAAGAATTCTAAGAGAAAGATTAGAGAAAGGACAAAAACATCCGAGAATTGAAAAAGACAGAAAATAAGATATCTAATATGAAGGGATTAACAAAACTTATAAATACATTCTTTCTTTCAAATTTTAATGAGCCTGTAGCTCAGCCTGGTTAAAGGCTTACGCCAAACCATCCTGAGGGTTCAAGAGCCTGTAGCTCAGCCTGGTTAGAGCACTACTCTGATAAGGTAGGGGTCCTCGGTTCAAATCCGAGCAGGCTCATTTTTAACAAGTTTTAAAAACCAATTTTTTCTCAATAAACTATGACACGTGGAATGTATCATTACATAAAACAGGCCTGGAAAAAGCCGGACAAGAAAATACTCAGAAACAGAATGGTTGAGTGGAGAAAAAGTCAGGCAGTTGTAAAAGTTGACAAACCATTAAGGCTCGATAGAGCAAGAACTTTGGGTTATAAAGACAAGAAAGGCTTTGTTGTTGCCCGTATCAGGATTTTAAGAGGAGGACACAGAAGGCCAAGACCAAACAAAGGAAGAAGAAGCAAAAGACTCCACACAAGAAAAACATTGAGGATGAATTATAAGTGGATTGCAGAACAAAGAACAGCAAGAAAATTCGCAAATCTTGAAGTATTAAATTCATACTTAATTGGAAAAGACGGAAAACATTATTTTTATGAAGTAATTCTCGTAGACCCAAAAAGACCTGAAATAAAAAACGACAAGAAAATGAAGTGGATAACAAATCCAAAAAACAAAAAGCGTCCAATGCGCGGACTTACGAGTTCTGGAAAAAAAGCTCGTGGACTGAGGAATAAAAGCCGCGAGATAAAAACTCGACCAAGTCTAAGAGCAAGAGGAAGGCTTGGGAAATAATAGCAAAACCTATTTAAATTCTATTTTTCTATTAATAAAATGCTCTCAAGTTCACCAATTGACTTAAGCAAGGTTCCTAAAGGAGATATTGAAAAAGAAATTCTCAGGCTTGGCATGATTGCAGAACTTGATGCAGTTAGTCTCTATGAGCAACTCGCAGCAAAGACAAAAAATAAGAAAATCAAGGCTGTTCTTCTTGATATTGCAAAAGAAGAAAAAACTCATGTCGGAGAATTCCAGACGCTTCTTCTTGAATTAGACAAAGAGCAGATTGAAGAACTTAAAAAAGGAAGAAAGGAAGTTGAAGAATTTAAAAAATAATTCTTTTAATCCCAAATCTTAAAAACTTCTTTTTCTTAAAAAAAATAAGATGGTGATAAATAGTTTTCATATCATAGCTATCGTTGGTTTACTAGCAATAATTTCTGGAACATTCATGGTTTCTATGAAAAAGAGTATTAGAAGAAAATATACTTATCCCTTACTTATATTAGGAGGGATATGTTTGGAAATTTATAGTATCCATATTAATGATTTAATTTTTATAATTCTCCAAGGAGTTTTTATAATCTCTTCAATTTATGGATTAATTAAAATAAATGAAAGGCACAAAAACAAATGAGATATCAAAAACTTGCAGAACTCTATGAAGAAGCATCTGGAACAACAAAGCGCCTTGAGAAAATAAGAATTCTTTCTAAATTCCTAAAGAAACTTAAAGAAGAGGACAGCGAAGTTTTGTATCTTTTGTTAGGGGATATTTACCCAGAATACAATAAAAAAAAGATTGGTGTAAGCAATCAACTGGCAATAAAGGCGATTTCAAAGGCAACTGGAACTGAAAAAGAGCAAGTTGTAAAAGAATGGAAAACAATAGGAGATTTGGGAAAAGTTTCGGAAAAGCTGACAGAACATAAAAAACAATCTACATTGCAGCGTCATATCTTAACAACAGAAAAAGTTTTAGAAAACCTGAGAAAACTTCCTGAATTAGAAGGAAAAGGAACTGTTGGAAAAAAGATTTCCTTGATTACAGAACTTTTAACCTCTGCTTCTCCTCTTGAGGCCTTATATCTTGTGAGAACCTTAATCGGTGATTTGAGGATAGGGATAAAAGAGAGCACAGTAAGAGGATCAATGGCTTCTGCATTTTTTGGCGGGGATAAAAAAGCTGCGAAGAAAATCCAGGACGCAATAGATAAATCAAATGACCTTACAGGAGTATTTGGTTTTGTGAGAAAAGGCAAATTAAAAGAATTGGAAAAAATATCCATGGAAATCGGTAAGCCTGTAAAAGTCATGCTTGCACAAAAAGCAAAAAATGTTAAAGAAGGATTTAAGGCTCTTGGAAAACCTTGTGCAATTGAATACAAGTATGACGGGTTCAGACTGCTAATTCATAAAAAGGGGGAGGATGTTTTATTATTTACAAGACGACTAGAAAATGTGACAAAACAATTCCCAGAGGTTGTCGAATATATTAAAGATTATGTGAAAGGGAAATCTTTTGTTCTTGATTCAGAGGCAGTGGGATTTAACAGAAAAACAAAAGAATACAGACCGTTCCAGGAAATCAGCCAAAGAATAAGAAGAAAATACAACATTGAAAAAATGCAAAAAGAATTGCCTGTTGAGATCAATGTTTTTGATATTCTTTATTACAATGGAAAATCCCTAATTAGTGAACCCTTTGAAAAAAGAAGCTCCCTGCTACGAAAAATGATAAAGAACCATCCTTATAAGATCATACATTCAAAACAGATTATTACAAAGAATGAGAAAAAAGCAGAGGAGTTTTACAAAAAGGCCCTGAAAGACAACCAGGAAGGAGTGATGATGAAGAAGCTTGATGCAGTTTATCAGCCCGGAAGCAGGGTCGGGCATATGTTAAAAGTCAAGCCAGAAGAAAGAGATTTGGATTTGGTGATTGTCGGGGCAGAGTATGGAAAAGGAAAAAGGGCTGGCTGGCTTTCAAGTTTTGTTCTTGCATGCAAAGGGAAAAAGAAGGGAGAATATCTTAAAATTGGAAAAATGGGAACAGGTATTAAGGAAAAAGCCACACAAGAAACTGACACTGGAATCTCTTTCAATGAACTAACAGAAAAACTTAAGCCATATTTCATTAAAGAAAAAGGCAAGAAAGTGGAAATCAAACCAAAGATTGTTGTTGCAGTGACTTACCAGGAAATTCAGCGCTCTCCAACCTACAACTCAGGCTTTGCATTGAGGTTCCCAAGATTTACAGCTCTTCGTCTTGACAAAAGCCCAAGCGATATAGCAACATTAGAAGAAGTTGAAAAAGATTACAAAGATCAAAAGAGGAATTGGCAGTATGGATAATTCTCTTCGAAGCCTTTATAAAGGAATTTTTCTAATTTTATAAGTACAAAATGGCAAAATCAGCAAAACAGGAAAGCAATTACAAAATCCAGAACATTGTTGCAACAACTTCTCTTGAAAAGCCTATTCCTCTGACAAAACTGGCAAGAACACAGCCAAATACAGAATATAACCCAGAGACATTCCCTGGCCTAATTCTTAGAATCAAGGAGCCAAAATCAGCTGTTCTTGTTTTCTCATCGGGAAATCTTGTCTGCACAGGAACAAAATCTGCATCACAGGTAAAAAAAGTAATTCAGGCAGTCATAAAGCAGTTGAAAAAAATTAATGTCAAGATAACAGCAAAGCCAAAAATAACTGTTCAGAACATAGTTGCCTCTGGAATGATAAATCTGAAACTTAATCTTAATTTCCTGGCTTTGGAAATGGAAAACACAGAATACGAACCAGAGCAGTTTCCAGGACTTGTTTATAAGTTAATAGAGCCAAATGCAACATTCCTCTTGTTCAGCAATGGAAAGCTCGTATGCACAGGGACAAAAAACAAACAGCAGCTTGAATATAGCATGGACCTTCTTCTAAAAAACGTTAAGGCTGTTCTAAAGAATTATAAGAAGTAGAAATTGTTTTATTTTTATTGACAAAACAGTCTTCTTCCAATAAATCATCTAAACTCTAAAGCCACACAATAGTTTACAATAAAGTATAAAAATAAGGTCTTTTTTGAATGAACATGGACGAGCAAATCCCGTCTGGAGAGGCAGGAAAGACAAAAAATAATGAATTAATGATTGAAGCTAAAAATTTCTTTGAATTTCATAAAAAAGAGATTGGTGAATCTATCAGAAAAGGAAAAAATATGATAGCTCTTGATTTTACAAAACTTACAGAGTTCTCAAACAAACTTGCAGAAGAGTCTATAACAAACCCTGAAGAGACAATTAGAATTATAGAATTGGCTCTTGAAGAAACAGGTCTTGTTACTGGTGTTCTTGTCAGATTTATAAACTTCCCAAAAAGCCAGGAAATAAAAATAAGAAACATCCGTTCAAAGCATCTCAATGAGATGCTTATTGTTGAGGGGATAGTTCGCCAGGCAAGCGATGTAAGGCCTCAGGTCGTTGAAGCTGTTTTTGAATGCCCATCTTGCGGAACAAATCAGAGAGTAATGCAGCTTGAAAAAAAATTTCGTGAGCCAACTCGTTGCTCCTGTGGAAGAAGAGGAGGATTCAAATTAATAAGTAAATCAATGGTTGACACTCAAAGACTAGTGGTTGAAGAATCTCCAGAGTCCTTAATCGGCGGAGAGCAGCCAAAAAGAATGAATGCATTTCTTAAAGAAGACCTTGTTGAGCCAAAAATGGAGGAAAAAACAACTCCTGGAAGCAGGGTTAAGATCATAGGGATTTTAAAAGAAGTTCCTGTCCCCCTTCATTCAGGAGGACTTTCCACAAGATTTGAACTTGCCATTGAAGTAAATAATATAATCCCTATGGAAGAAACTTTTGAAGAGCTTGATATAGATGAGGAAGACGAAAAACAGATTCTTGAGCTTTCTCAGGACCCAGAGATTTTTGAAAAATTTACAAAAAGCATTATCCCAAGTGTTTGGGGTTACACAGAAATAAAGCAGTCTCTTGTATTGCAACTATTTGGCGGAGTGAAAAAAGTCCACGCTGACGGGCAGAAAAGCAGGGGTGATTTTCACATACTTCTTGTAGGAGACCCTGGTGTTGCAAAATCAGCAACTCTTAATTTTATGTCAGGTATTTCTCCAAAAGGAAGATATGTAGTAGGAAAAAGCGCAACAGGTGCAGGACTAACAGCAACAGTTGTTCGTGATGAATACCTACGTGGATGGTCTTTGGAAGCAGGAGCTATGGTTCTTGCGAATAAGGGTCTTATCTGTATAGACGAACTTGAAAAAATGGACGCTCAAGACAGAAGCGCCATGCACGAAGCAATGGAGCAACAAACAGTAACTATTACAAAGGCAAATATCCAAGCAACTCTTAGAGCAGAAACATCTGTGCTTGCAGCTGCAAACCCTAAGTTTGGGAGATTTGACCCCTATCAGCCAATTGCCCAGCAAATTGACCTTCCACCAACCCTAATAAACAGATTTGACGTTATTTTTCCTTTAAGAGACCTCCCTAACAAAAAGAAAGACGAAATGATCGCGTCCCATGTTCTCCACGCACATCAAAAAGAAGGGAAAAAAATGATCATCCCAAGAGAACTTTTCAGAAAGTATGTGGCTTATTCAAAACAGAGAATAAATCCCGCTCTAAGTGATGAAGCTGTTAAGGAAATTAAAAAATTTTACGTTGAGCTGAGAAACATGCCTGTATCCTCAGAAGGCTCTCTCAGACCAATTCCAATTTCTGCACGACAACTAGAAGCTTTAATCAGAATGTCTGAAGCATCTGCAAAAATGAGGCTTAGTGAAACCGTAACTGCAGAAGATTCGAGAAGAGCTATAGAGATAATGAAATATTACCTAGTACAGGTTGGTTATGATTATGAAACCAAAACTTTTGATATTGACCGCGGAACCGGAGGAATGCCTGCCTCACAAAGAAACAAAGTCTTCCTTGTCAGGGATACAATAACAAATCTTGAGAGCAAGTTAGGAAAAATGATTCCGATTGAAGAACTTGAAAAAGAGCTTGAAGGAAAGCTCACCCCTGATGAAATTGATGAAGCAATAGTAAAACTTGACATAAGCGGAGTGATATTTAAGCCTAAAAAAGGATATATTGCCAAGACTTAAAAACAATCAAGTAGATAAACAAAAATGGTCCAAGAACAAAAATTCAAAAGAAACATCGCCTTTAAGTTGCGAATAGGTGATCTTCTTATAGGCAAACCTATAATGAGCTCTGTCTCAGGCACAGAAAGATTTTCTTTTCTCGAGCTTGGAAACAAGAAAATTGTTAGAGTAAATATCATAGGAAATATAGTTGATAAATATGAAAGTGGAGGAACAAGAGGAACAGGAACAAGCGAAACCAGCACATCTGGCAGCGAAAATCAACCAAGAAAATACGTTTTCTTTACACTTGATGATGGCTCAGGGCAAATAAAGCTAAAGGTCTTTGGAGATGATTATGAAAGATTTAAGGACTTTCATCAGGGGCAAACAGTGGTTTTGATCGGGACATTAAGAAACTGGAATAACGAAACATACATTTCCCCTGAAATCATCAGGGAAATGGATCCAAAATATCTTCTCCTAAGAAAGCTTGAAACAGAAAAAGAAAAAGCCCTAACATTTGACGCGTCATCAGTTAAAAAAGAAGAAGTTATAGCAATAAAAGACAAAATCCTTGAACTTATAAAATCCTCTGAAAGTGACGGGGGAATTGAGACAGAAGACATTACCCAAAAATTCACAGAAGTCTCACCTACCCTCATCCAACAGGAAATCCAAAAGCTTCTCGAAGAAGGAATTGCTTTTGAACCGCGTCCTGGAAAAATAAGATATTTGGGGTGAACTTCTATTAATTCCTATAAGGAAAAAGTTTTTTTATTTTTTCCATAAAATCTCCTATTCTTCTAACCAGATTTCTTCTCAGATTTCTTATTAAACCAGTATGCCAGCCAAATAACCGCAACCAATCCAACTAAAGATAGAACAAACTTCAACAAATTACTTCCATATCTCCAATAACCGCCAACACCCCATAGAAGAACGCCAATTCCCCCTCCAGCCAAACCAGCACCAACTGTCTCAAGACCAAAAATAGCAACACCTACGATAATCAAAATAATTCCCAAAGGAAGTGTAATTAAGAAGATATTTTTTGAATATTTTTCTTGTGCATCATCATATTCTTCATAACAATCTGTGCCAGCATCACAATATCCCACTGATACACTCTCTGATTCTCCTGATTCACCTTCATACCAAACACCGCCAGCATTTATACATGCTGTTTCAGTTTTTATCTGATAAACATCAGGACAAAAATCACTGTATTCTGGTCTTTCATAAAACATTTCTATTCCATACACAACCACGAAGATAGTCAGGACAACTATGGCAATACCAATCACCACATTCTTTATTGACATAATATAATTAGTAATGAAATATTTATAAATTCTTCCAATCAACAAAAATCTTTCCAAGATCTTTTCTAAAGACTTAAAAACCAATTTCCTCTCGTTAATTTATGGAATATAAACAACTTTTAGAAGAAGCATACAAAAAAGTAAAACAGACAGATACTTCCAGCGAAAGGTTTGAAATTCCAAAAATAGAGGGATATTTTGAAGGGAAAAAGACAATTCTCACAAATTTTTATCAAATAGCTTCTCATTTAAGAAGAGATCCATCACATTTTCAGAAGTTTATGCTAAAAGAACTTGCAGCCTCAGGGCAAAGAGAGGGGGATAGGCTTGTCTTAAACATAAAAGTTCCAAGCACAAAAATAATCCAGAAGATAGAGAATTATGTTAAAGAATTTGTTCTTTGTAGGGAATGTAAAAAACCAGACACAGAAATAATAAAACAAGGCAGAATAAATTTTGTTCACTGCCTTGCCTGTGGAGCTAAACATCCTGTTACAAAATAAGTTCTACAATCCAAACAAGAAACCTTAAAAACTCAAAATTCTTCTAAAAAAAATGGTAAAAGGATATTGTGTGAAGTGCAAAGAAAAAGGAAAAGAAATGAAAGATCCTGAAATTGTTCAAACAGCAAGAGGGGGATATATGGCAAAAGGAACCTGTTCTACTTGCGGAACAAAAATGTGCGCTATGTTATCCAAAGACAATGCTGAGAAAGCAATAAAAGAAGGCGCTAAAAAATCTTTTTGATTGTCAATTTCAAAAGAACTATTAGGATTTTCATATTTGTAAATAAAGGTATTGGCAACAATGTTTGTAAATATAATTAAATCATATAGGGATATTGTAGCTGTCTGTGACAAAGAACTTCTCGGGAAAAAGTTTGAAGAGCCTTTTAAAGGGGGAATAAAGCAACTTTATGTAAAAGAAAACTTTTACAAGGGAGAAGAATCTAACAGAAACAATGTCAAAGAGATAATAAAAAAGATGGCAAAGGAAGATGCCACTTTCAATATTGTTGGAAAAGACTCTGTGGCTGTTGCTCTTGAAGCAGGAATTATCTCTAAAGAAGGGATAAATCAAATTAAAAAGATTCCTTTTGCACTTGTACTCTCTTAATTATCAAATTTTATAAACTAATTATTTATGGTATTCTTATGAATAGATACAAAAAAAAGCGAAAAAACCAAGAAACTGAAGAAAAGATTACCAGAGTAAAACTTCCAAGAAATGGCGAAGTTCTGGGAATCGTGGAACAAAGGCTTGGAGGAAACAAGATGTTTGTGAACTGCTTTGACGGAAAAAAGCGAAACTGCAGAGTTCCCGGCAGGCTCAGAAGAGCTCTCTGGCTTCGCCCAGGAGATGTTGTAATCATAGAACTCTGGGAGCTTGATAAAGAAAAGGGAGATGTTATTTTCAAATACAGAACAAATCAGGTAGAATGGCTAAAAAGAAATGGATATCTAAAAACCGAAGGGGTTGAGTTTTAATCTGAGATAAAAATATTTAAAGAAGATTTGTCTTTTAAACACAATGAATAATTTAGAAAAAAAAGCAGGATTTATTGAAAATATAAAGAAAACAGTAAGATATATTTATAGATTGGTATCATTAGAAATTCCAGCATATATTGTTCAAGGACTTCCTGTACCAAAAAAGATAGAAATTGATAGTATAAGTCCAAAAAATAAAGTTGTATATTCTCCTCCATTTAGCACAACTCCAAGTAGATAAAATGCTGAAACTAATTGTAGAAAAACTTCCAAGAATAACAAAAAACAGAAAAAAGCTAGAAAAAAAGCTTGGTATTGAGATAAAAAACAGGGGAAAAGAAGTCTTCATCCATG
>CAZQSV010000008.1:0-13617 GCA_964596305.1 Candidatus Woesearchaeota archaeon | reverse complement strand
TTGTCAAAAGGTTCTATCTTACTGTATTCCTGGCCTGTTCCGAGAAAAAGAATTGGTTTTTTGGTGACATAGCCGACTGAAAGAGCTGTGCCTCCTTTTTCATCAACATCTGCCTTTGAGAGCACAATTCCGTCAATTCCTATTGCCCAGTCAAAGCTTTTTGCCTGCTCTACAGCATCGTTTCCTGTGATGCTTTCGCCGACGAAAATTTTCAAGTCAGGCTTGCAGACATGGGAGATTTTTTCAATTTCTTTTAAGAGGTTCTTTGCCGTGTGCATTCTTCCGGCAGTGTCTATTAAAACAATGTTTATGAAATTCTTTTTTGCGTGTTGTATCGCGTCAAAGCCAACTGCTGCAGGGTCAGAGCCGTATTGCTGCGATATAACTTTTGTTCCAATCCTTTCACCGTGTTTTTCTAACTGTTCAATTGAAGCTGCTCTAAAAGTATCTGCAGCAGCAAGAACGCAGGAAAAACCTTTTTTGATCAGGAATGATGCAATCTTCGCCACAGTTGTTGTTTTTCCAGAGCCATTAATTCCCACAAAAAGAATCACAAAAGGTTCTTTTGCCTGGTCAGTTGTTTTTTCTTTTATTTTCTCTTTTATATCAAAAGGCTCAATAAGTATTTTTTCAATTATTTTTTTCAAAGCATCTTTTATTTCAGACTCAACCTCTTTTTTCAGAAGCTCTTTTCCGATTATTTCTTCCTTAAGCTCTTTAATAATTTTTTCAGCTACTTCAAAAGCAACATTATTTTCAACCAGCAACATCTGTAGCTCTTCTCCATAAAGCTCAAATTCTTTTTCAGAGATTTTTATCTTTTTTACCTTTGAGGTTATTTTTTTCAAGAATCCTTCTTCTTTTTGGATTTCTTGAATTTTTTCCAAATCAGGCTGGTACTGCTTCATGCCCACATTAAACTTCATGGGTGTTGGAATTTTTTTAATCTCTTCTTCTTGTTCTTCTTCCTCTTTCTCTTCAGAGACTTTTTTCGCCCAGTTTTTGAGTTTTTCTTTAAGTTTTGAGAACATATTTTTAATAATAAGATTTAATTTATAAAGATAGCCTTATGCAGAGTTTTTTGTCTATCATAAAACTACTGGTGAACGAACATAAATTTTTATAAAGTTTCGGAGGCTCTTTTTTTTATGAAAGCAAATACAAGATTTTCATTCATTTGTCTTTTTTGGAGGAAATCCAAATGAAAGGGATACTTGTTATTCTTGATGGGATTGGAGATTTGCCTAACCGGCAGCTTGATGGAAAAACGCCTTTAGAAGCTGCAGAAACACCTAATCTTGATTTTTTAGCTGCAAGAGGTGAAATGGGTTACATGTATCCTGTGAAGCCAGGGTTTATTCCAGAGTCAGATGAGGCAATTGTTTCTATTTTTAGAAATGATTTAATTGATAGCACAAGAGGGCAGCTTGAGGCCAGGGGCACAGACATAAAACTTACTAGAGGGGATTTGGCTTTAAGAGTTAATTTTGCAACAATTGATTCTCTGAAAGAAGGAAATATAATTGATAGAAGAGCAGGCCGTACATTAACAACAGCAGAAGCAAGGATTTTAGCTAAGGAAATTAACAAAATAAAACTTCCTTGCAAGTTTGTCTTTAAGCCAACAATTCAGCATCGTGCTGTTTTGGTTTTAAGGGGAGGATTTTCAGACAATGTTTCGGATAATGACTCTACTTATTCCAAAGGGCAGGCAAAAGAAGCAGAAAAAATAGGTGTGTTTAAGGCTTTGGATGACGAGGAGAATACACAATATACTGTTAACATTCTTAACGAATTTATTGAAAAAGTTTTTGAGGTTCTTGATTCTCATCCTTTGAATGAAGCCAGGAGAAAAAAGGGTCTGGCACCTGCAAATTTTCTTCTTATGAGGGGGGCAGGAATTGAGCCGCCTAAATTAAAGTTTTACAGGAAATGGCTTTCTGTTTCATATATGCCTCTTGAAATTGGCTTTTCAAGGGTTAGCGGGATGAAGGTTTTCTCATTTGATTATCCTATCCTGAAGGGGTTGGATTCCTACAAGAACCTCCGTAAGGGCCTTAGAAAAGCCTGTAAATTTTCTATTAAAGTTTTAAAAAAGAATTACAAAACTACTGATTATGCTTATATCCACATTAAGGAAACAGATCTGCCAGGCCATGATAATAAACCTGTTGAGAAAAAATTGATGATAGAGTATATAGACAAAACTCTTTTCAGGTTTTTGAAAGACTTTGCCCCTCCGAAAAAAATAAAGGTTGTTGTGACCGCAGACCATTCAACACCCTGTAAGCTCAAAGCACATTCTGCTGACCCTGTGCCTGTTTTGTTCTATAATGACCGGCCTCCGAGAAAAAATAAGATTGTCTCTTTTTTCAAAACAGCAAACAAAAAAATCCCTTTTTATCCAAAGAAAAACCCTGAAAATCCTGAAGAGGAAAAAATAAAATTTTGTGAAAAAAATGCAAGAAAAGGCAGTCTTGGAGGGATGATGGGAAATGAGCTTTTTGATAAAGTCGGATTTTTGAGATAGTTTTTTATAGTGGTTTGTTCTTCTTAATTTATGGCTAAGAGATTAAAATCTATTCCAAAAACAAATTTGTTGGAAGGAAAGAGAATTATTATAACTGGTTGCGGTTTTAAACCAATAAAGTATAAATTTTATGATATTACCACAAAAGAAGAAAGTCATGATTCTATTTTTGTTGATAATAAAGAAATGAAAATTAATATTGGTACTGGAATTGCATTTGTTCTTGCAGCTAATGGGGCTATTGTTCATTTAGTTTCAAAGACAGAAGACAAACTAAAGAAAATTAAGGAGAATATATTAAATATCTTAGATGTCCCAGAAGAAAGAGTAGAATATAGTGCAGTTGATTTATCTGATGAAAAAAGAATAGAAAAATTTGTTAAAGATTTGCCAAGAGATAAAACTTTATTTTGGGTTCAATCAATTGGCTTGGGAGCAGGGAATTATAACTTAAAAGATGATAATCCTTATCTGCATATTGAAGAAATTCCTCCAAAACTCTTAGAGATGGAATCTACAGTATTACTAAAAGGGACACATGTTTTAATGCAAAAATTACTTCCTATTTTTAGAGAACAGAACAAAAAATTTAATACTGAATCAAGAATAGCAATAATAAGTTCTATGTCTGCAATAAGAGGTTATAATCGTGGGGGAACGCATTGTGCTGCAAAAGGTGCAATAAGCAGATATACAAATTCAGCTATGCTTGATTTATGGAAAGAAAAAATCTATATTACTGATATAAGACCAGGCGCAGTTGATACTGGGATGTATGATAATAAATCTGTTCAAAAAGCTGTGTTAGATGTTGTAAAAGAATATGGGGGTTATGAGTATTGGAAGAAAAATGGGATTACTTTAGCTTCTCCTGTTTCTGTAGGATATGCAATAAATACTATTTTTTCTGTACCTGCCCATATAACTTCTGTGAATTTAGTTGCGAAAGGACAAATCCCTAATGAAGGCTCTTGAACATTCTTATGCAATATAGCAATTATTAAATATCTTTGATAGTTTCGGTTTATGTAAAAGATGATAACTTACAATGATTTATATGAGGCAGCACGAAAAGAGCGTTATTCTGACAATCTCCAGCCTTTGCCCAAGAATTTTATTGGGGAGGTTTCCAATTATCTTAAAGAAAAGAAGCAATTGTCTCTGAAAGACGAGGATATCTTCTCAGACATGATTACAAAAACGAAGAAACAGCTGGAGAATGCTGTGACGCTTTTCAAGGAAATGATAATCAGAAGAAAGAAAAAAATACTTAATCTTGTTCTTATTGCTGCAGAGACAGGGATTTCAAAACAAGACTTTGATAATATGCTTTCTTTTGAGAAGGCTCTTTTTGAAGATCTAATGAAAAGCATAGAGAGTTCTGATAAAAAACTTAGTGAATTATTAAATGGAAAAAGAGAGGAATTTAGAAATGAATTGATCATGTTTAAGGAAGATGTCGGTGAGCTTTTGGATGTAGAAGGCAAAAAATTAGGTCCGTTTGAAAAAGGACAGATTGTGAACATTCCTAAAGAGGTTGCAAAAATTCTTGTTGATGACGGGAAAGCAGGGGTTGTTGATAAGTAAGGTTTATTAATAGGAGATGTTTTCTTTGATCATGTCAATAAGCAGGTTAATTATTGGAGGGCTTATGTCTATTTTTGGATTGTGGTTTATACTTTTTGTAGGTTTTATAGATGGACCAGGAATTGATTTTGTAGGGATATTTACTGGTTTGGTTTTCTTGGTTTTTGGGATTATAATCCTTTTTAATAAAAATGAAGATGAAATTGAAGCTAGGAAGGATATTATTCCCAGAAAAACTAAAAATTTAAATAAAAAGAAAGGCAGGAAATAAGATGGCGCATAAAATAATTGTTACGACTGCGAATGAAATTCCAGAAAAAAAGGTTGCTAAGATTTTAGGTGTTGTTAGGGGAAATACTGTTCGCGCAAGAAATCTTGGGAGAGATATTGGCGCTGGCCTGAAAAATTTGATTGGGGGTGAGATTAAAACTTATACTGAAATGACAGTTCATTCCAGGGACGAGGCTTTTAATAGGATGGTTAATGACGCAGTCAAGCTTGGAGCAGATGCAATTATTGGGATGAAGTTCACAACATCAATGATAATGCAGGGTGCAAGTGAAATGCTTGCTTATGGAACTGCTGTTAAGCTGAAATAGAATTATTCTATTTGGATGAATTAAGGGAAATCTATCATAACAGAAATTTGTGTTAATATTATAACGCAAACTCCCACAAGGTATCCTCTTTTTATGCTCTGAGCCCAAATTTCTTTATCAAAGTCTCTGATTATAAAAAAATAAGTTAATGCACTTATTACAAAAAAAGTTCCAAGAATGAACTGTGTTTTAGGCATATTAATTGAGGTAAAAAAAATTACATTTTTGAAAATTGCTTCAGAGAGATATATTATTCCTGCAGAAATGATCATCCCTAATATAAAGAATTGATTGAATATTTTATTCAGTTTATTGTTTAGGTTTTTCATTTTCAATAAGCCTGTGGAGGGAGTTGAACCCCCGACCTACGCATTACAGGTGCGTCGCTCTGACCACTGAGCTACACAGGCATATTTTAAGGAGAATAAGTTAATTTAAAAGAGTTTTGTCAGACTATTCCTTATCTGCTTTTTTCCCTTTTTCCTTAAATCTTTCAATTTTTAAGGTACGAATTTCGCATAATGAAAGAGGGTAGATTTTTTTGAGTATTTGACTTAGAGATCTTTGAATCTTGTTTTTCATAACATCATCAAATAGGATTTCTGTGTTTTTCCCTTTTACATAATTTGTTAACTCTTCTTTAGCTTTGTCTCTTAGAGCTTTTCTTATAACACGGGAGACTTTTTTTCTTGTAATAAGAAATGTTTTTATTCTTAACACAGCATTTTTACATTCAGCTGAAAAAGAATCTTCAACATAATTTGTTCCTTTTCTTATCATTCTTCTTAAAGAACAAGGCATTATCTTTAATTCATGGGGCTCTGCAGTGGCATGATCGTCTTTAACATCTACTTTTAGCTTTAAGAGTACACTCTTACCTCTGAAAAGTCTTGTTGAATCATAAAAAATTATTCTTCCGTTTAAGTCTTCAATATTATAGCTATACAACTGAGTCTTTTTATTGATGAGGGGCATACTCACATCAAAAAACTTTTTTCTTTTTTTTGCTTGTGCCATTTTAATATAATCTAGCTCCTAATGGAGCATCTTTATCAGGTTTAATTAATATACATTCATTTTCTGCATCTGGAATGCCCAATGTTAAAACTTCAGACATAAAAGGTCCGATTTGTCTTTGAGGAAAATTAACTACACATAAGACCTTTTTATCTTTTAACTCTTCTTTTTTATAATTTTCTACAATTTGAACACTTGATTTTTTAACTCCAATTTCATCTCCAAAATTTATTTTTAGTTTATATGATGGATTTTTAGCTTCTGGGAAATCTTCTACTTCAACAATTTCTCCAACCCTTATGTCTAATTTTTGAAAGTCACTGTATTCTGCCATCTTACTCCTGCATTACCCTTCCTGTTCTTTTATTTCTTCTTCCTGCGCGGTATTTTGACTTACCACAGACCTCACAGGTATAGAGGATGTTTGTTTTTTTAGTTGTTTTTGTTTTACGCTTGAATTTTGAAACAGGTGGTTTAGAACCCCATTTTCCTTTATTTCCTATCCCTCTGCCAAGGCCTCTTTTTTTTGCTCTTGTGATGCTTCCTTTTGTAAGAGTTCCTCTCTTGAATCCTGTTCCTACTACTTTTATCTTTTGTTTTGTTTTTTTCTTACAAAAAGGACAAAATCTGTTTGTTATCTTTGGAAGTTTCATTCTGAAAAAAGAGAAAACGGGTTTTTAAAGCTTGTTAATAATTATTTTTTTGAGAATCTTTTCTCTAATTTTTTGTCCCATTCAAGGAATTTTTTAATCCATCCTTTAGAGCGTCCTCTTTTTTGGGCATTAATTATACTAACAATTAAAATAACTAAAAATATCAGTATAACCAAAGAAACCAACAAGATTATTTTATCATATGATTTAGGTATGGTTTTAAGAGACCAGGGAATAACATAAAAAATAACCAAAAAAATTGCAATTATCTGCAATAAGAATTTCCCTAATTCTTCCATATTCTTTTTTACTGCTTTTTTTATACCCATTTTCTGGAAATGGTCCCGGCAGGAATCGAACCTGCGATCTTTTCCACGTCAAGGAAACGTCATAGCCACTAGACCACGGGACCATTGGAATGTCGTCCAAGCGTGGCCAACATAGACCACTGGATCATGGAATGTTGTTTAAGCTTAGTCAACATAGGCCAATAGACCTGTTAAAATTTGTTTTTAAAATATTTAAATATGATGTTTCCATTTATCAATAAATTTATATATTTGGATTTCATTTTTTTCTTATGGTGTTTAAGAGGGGAGATGCTGCTGTTTCAGGCGCGTATTCCAGGAAATCTTTCCAGGAATTTTTATCAAAAAAACGTGCGCAGGTAACTATTTTTATAATAATTGCAATACTCTTAATCGCAGCAGTTTTACTTTTCTTTTTTTTGAGACCTTCTATAGTTGGTGTGGAGATTCCTGCATATGCTGAGCCTGTTTATACAAGTTTTTCATCATGTGTTGAAGATGCTGCGTTGACAGGGGTGAAGGTTTTGGAAAGCCAGGCAGGTTATATTTATCTGCCAGAGTTTGAGCCAGGTTCCCAATATATGCCCTTTTCTTCTCAACTGAACTTTTTAGGAAATCCTACTCCCTATTGGTTTTATGTTTCTGGGAATAATATAGCAAAAGAACAGGTTCCGACAAAAGAGATTATGGAAGCTCAGCTTGGAAGTTTTGTTGAATATAAAATAGCAAGTTGCAATTATGATGATTATTATGAGCAAGGTTTTGAAATCTCGTGGACAGAGCCCGCTTCAAAAGTTGAAATAGAAGGGGACCGAATTAAAATTGAGTTAAATACAGATCTGAATATTGCTCTTGGAGATGAGAGTGTTGTTGTGCGGGATCATAAAATTGTGGTTGATTCAAAGCTTGGCTCTTTGTATGATTCTGCGGTGAAAATTTATAATGAACAGCAGAAAGAATTATTCTTGGAGGGGTATGCTATGGATGTTTTGTGGAACTATGCTCCTGTTGACGGTACAGAGATTACTTGCAGTCCTTTGATATGGGATGCTAATGAAGTTTTTGATGAATTGCAGGAAGCAATTGAAGCCAATTCTCAAGCAATGACAAACAATCGCCAGATAGCAACAGATGATTACTTTTTTGTTGAGCTTCCTGTAAGAGAAGAAGTCCGTTTTCTTAATTCTAGGAACTGGACTCATAGCTTTGAGGTCACGCCATCAGAAGGAAGTTTCCTGGTTTCAAGTCCTATTGGGATTCAGCAAGGACTGGGGGTGCTTGGTTTTTGTTATGTTCCTTATCATTATGTTTATGACATGAAATTCCCTGTCATGGTTCAGGTTCAGTCAGGAGATGAAATCTTTCAGTTTCCAATAGCAGTTATTATTCAGGGAAATAATGCTCGCGAACCATTAGAAGGTGAGGCTTTTGCAGGCGCTGTCTCAGAGCTTTGTAAGTATAAGAACACAGAAGTTAATGTTGATGTTAGAGACAGAGATGGAAATCCTGTGAAAGCAGACATTTCTTTTGAATGTTTTGGAGATAGTTGTTTTATAGGACAGGCTTCTGATCAAGGCAGTCTTGTTGATGATTTCCCTCAATGTGTGAATGGTTTTGTTTCAGCCAGAGCACAAGGGTTCAAAGAATCAAGGTATTTGCTCTCAACTGTTTCTCCAGGAAGCGTGGATATAATTATGGAGAAGCTTTATAGAAAAGAAATTCAATTAAAACTTGATAATGTGAATTATGGTGATGAAGCAATAATTTACTTTACTTCAGATGATTCAACAAAGACAATTGTTTATCCTGAACAGAGAACTGTTGAGCTTGCTGAAGGGCAATATGAAATTCAGGTTTATATTTTCCATGATACAGAAATTAATATAGGAGAGATGATAACAGAACAATGTGTTGAGGTTCCAAGGTCAGGTGTGCTTGGAGTTTTTGGAATGACTTATGAGAAATGTTTTGATGTAGAGGTTCCTGAACAGATAGTTTCCCAGGCACTTGCTGGAGGAGGAACTCAAAATTATTTTGTTTTAGAATCAGAACTGAAAAGCCCAGGAGTTATTGAGGTCAATGCAGAAAGTCTGCCTGTGCCTGAAAATATGGATCAACTTCAGACAAACTACATGCTTTTCGAAACTAAGGGGCTTGACATAATATTCAAATAAAATGAAAGAAAAAAAACAAAACAGAGGAAAGAAGATTATTTCGTTATTTTTATTAATCTCATTGGGAGCGATTATAGCAATTAATTCTGTTTCAGCAGAATCTTTTTCAAGATATTCTGTTGGATACTCGCCATATACAGGGGTTAAGGGATCTTTTGGTGATGTCAGCTTTCCTGGCGCTTTTGATAGTTATGGAAATTTTGACAGGAGATTATGTGATTCTGGGCAAGATTTTCTTCTTTATGTTTCACCTCTTGGATGCACGCCTTCTGTTGTGAGAAGTGATTTGCTTGAAGAACAGAATGTGCCTGTTTTTTGCCCAATTACTTCAACACAGCTAAATCCCCTGATAAGTGTTGAGGCAATAGACGGCATCTCTTTTAGAGGAGATGTGCCTGCAGAAGTTTCAGGTGTTGGGTATTATCCTGCACAGGCTGCTCTTGGACAAGCAGGTCTTCAGATGAATCAGCCAATAATGGATGAAATTGGATATGCTGTTATTGTTTTAAAACAACAGAAAAATGAATCTGCGATGCCTAATTTTGTTGAGGGAAACCTTACAGCCAGAATCAGCTATGATATTCAAAACGCTTTTGGTCTTGGGCAGGCAACATTTTACCTTCCTCAGATGAATGATGATGAATGGAATAGGAATTTTAGGCAGTATAGTTTTTGGCAGGGAAGAGGGTATTTGAGGGCAGAATCAATTGGCGATGATAGTGCTGTTATTTCAATTTATTCTGGAAGGGAAGAGCATAGCACTGAAACGACAGGCAAAAGAGTCTGGGCAACAACACGACCTCTTGAAGTCGGAGAAACATCACGGGAAATGCTTATGCCTGGTTTTGATTATTGTATGGGCGGACTTCAATTAAGGCTTGATGAATTAAAAAGTCCTGATACAACTGTAAGGCTTAATGTTAACGGAGATTTTCTTGAACTGCAGGAAGGAGAAAAATTTTTAGATAATAAATGCTTTATCCCCCGAGGAGGGATAGAAAAAAGAGGGGTTTCTGAAAAAGTAACCGTTAAATGCAGGGAGGATGAGGGGACAAGCATTTTTGACTTAAGTATAAATCCAAGAGTAGTTCTTAGTGTGGGGGATGTTGAAACGGATTTTGGTGTAGGTGATAAATTATTTGAGACTGAATCTGGAGAAAAAAGTGTTTATCTTGTATATATAACAACAAAGGATGAAACAAAAGAACAAGAAGATTTAGCAATTGCCCTTGTTGAGCTGCCAGAGGTAAAAGAAAAATTATCTGATGATGAGTTGAGGAATTTTGCAGGTTTCTTTAATAGAGCTCCTGATGGAGATATAAGCAGCGTCTTTTCTGCTTTTGAAATGGCTTTTAAATCATATCTTACTATATTTGAGACAATTGGAAGAGGGATTATTAGCGGGGAGTCTTTTAGGATTGTTTCTTATCCTGATAAAATAACAGACACTTTAGAAGGAGTGAAAGAAAATGCTTTTGGGAAAGAAGTAAGGATTGTTAATTTTGCAGGTGCGATAGATGTAGACTTTTCAGGAATTTTTTGGCAAAAGTATGAAATCTTATCTGAATTTGAGGAAAATTATGAAAATGCTGTTTCTGATTATAACACAGTTATAGAGAGCCATGCTGGTGAGACATATCCTCCAGAGATCAAAGGAGGAGAGCCACTTGATCAGCAGGCATTGTATGAAAAAATAGTGCTTGTATGGGAAACACATCAGAAAAGCATAGCTATTGGGTTATGCAAAGATTATGAGGAAAGATATCCTAATTTTGAACCTCCTAGTATTTGCAGTCAAGCATACAAATACTCAAGTTCTGACATTGATTCAAGAATTGTTGAGATAAACGGAAGAGTTTATTCTATCATGATTGACGGGGTTAAAGAACCAACTTTTGATGAGCTTGGGGCAGTGGTTTCTGTCAGAAATCCAGATGGAGACATTGTTTCTTATCAATTAAGAAAAGAGGATATATTCACCCTGGATGAAGAAACCGGTGCATTTATCCAGCTGATTGATGTTGATAAAGATCCTTCTGGGGAAGACTCTGCAAAGATAAGGACTAATATAAGAGAAGGTGTGGCTGAAGGAGTTAAGAGGATTGTGATTGGGGAAGCAATAACAATAACATTAAAAGAGGGATTCCCGGATTCGCGCGCAGGTTATGTCTTTTCACTTCAGAAAGTTAATCTCCAAAAAGTTGCAAGAGTTTCTGTTGTGTCTAATGTTAATCGCCAGGAAACAGAAGCGACATTTCCGTTCAAGATAGGGATTGAAAAAAGAGCAATACAACTCTCACCAGAGAAGACAGAAGAAAGAATTGAAAGCCTTAACAAAACAATAGAGCAGTGGAGCAGTATCAATGATAATCTGGGTAATATTGTCAAAGTTGGAAAAGCAGCATGCTTTGCAACAGGAACCTTTTTTGTGGCAAAGAACTTTTTCGCAAATCTTGGAGGTGTAGGGACTGCAAGACAAATTGTTATGAGGGAATCTGGCGGATGGTTTGAGCAGTGTGAAAAAATGGTCAACACAGGAGAGTTCCCTGGAACAGTTGAGGAGTGCTTGTCTGAAAATAATGAGGAGATAGAGGGTGCTATTGATGAGACCACTAGTGAAATAGAAAAAATAAACAAAATCTTTAGCGAGGAAATTCCGGAATGTGAGGGTACTAGTGGATTTTTAGGAGAAAAAGTTGTGAATACAAATGCCTGTCTAGAGAAATACCTTGAGAAACAAAAACCAAGTATTGAAGATGATATTGAAAAAGCAGGGCTGACAAGCGTTTCTGTGCAGGGAAAAGAAGTGCTTGTTTCTGATATTCTTGATAATATAAATTCTGAGAATACTCTTATAACACAAGCAAGAGATATTGAGCTTTATTCTGCACTTCTGAATTCAGAAGATCAGAGAACAAGAGAGATAGCAAGAACTCAACTGAACAATCTTTTTAGTGATGTGTGGATTAATGCAAGGGAGGAGGTTACAATACAAACACTTAAGGACAAGCTTCCTGAGAATTTGAGGAATCTTGATGTAAGCATTTACACGAGTGGAGATGCAACTAAAGTGGTTTACAGCGGGAAAACAACAGGAAACTCCCCTGTAGGACAAATCCCTGAAAATACTCCTGCACATATGCTTATCTATAATGGGATTGAATATACTCTTCAATTAGAAGAGGATGCCGGAGAGAAGTATCGTGTAGTTGATGTCTATGATCCAACAGGAACTCCTGCAGATGAGAAGACTAAAAAAGAAATACAACAAAGATTTATTTTTCAGTTTTTTGACGCAGACACATACAAGAATAAATGCCCAAATTGTGAAATAAGGTATTATCAAACAGGGGCTTATGAAGGTCTGCCTGCAATTGTTCCTTTTGATAAAGAAGAGGGATGGTATGCAGCTATTAAACCAATCTTGCCTTTGGGAGGAGGGCAATCTTTGCAGCCTTATGATGATTCAGGTAGAGTAACTAATTTCTATCTTTGCAATGTTGGTTCTGACGGGCGTGAGGACTTTTTCAAAGTTATTGATTTTGGAGGAGCTGATGATGTTTGTAGATTAGTTAACCTTGGCACTGGCCAGGCTTATGACCAGTTCCCAGGGGTTTCATCTGCAGAAGCTCAGCAGAGGATAAATGACGCTCAGGTAGCATTTAGGACTGCCTCAGCTACGTATAACTCTGGACTTAGAAAAGGTGATTTTGTAAGCATTATGGGACAAAGAATAAAAGTCGGAGACGCAGCAATTGGCACACCAGATATTCAATGTCAGGACTTTATGTCCCCAAGTGAGTGTAATATCTTATTTAATGTTTGTGACCCTTTTATCTGCCCAAGTTCGAGATGTGATTTGGGAGGGGCTTATCCTGTTGATAATGTAATTCAGTCAGGTGTTATTGGAAGCATGGTTCTGTGCCTTCCAAATTTCCCAGAAGTTAAAGTACCTGTCTGTGTTTCAGGTGTTTATGCAGGAATTGATGGCTATCTGAATATTCTTGAAGAGTATCAGGAATGTCTTCAGACAAGTCTTGACACAGGCCAGCAAGTGGGAGTTTGCGACACATTACACTCTATTTATACATGTGACTTTTTCTGGAGGCAGAGTTTGCCTGCGGTGAAATACGCGCTTCCTGAAGTGGTGGGTTCTCTTCTTGGGAAAAATGTCCGAGGTGGCGGCGAGTATCTTAATGTGCAGGATTCATTTGACAAAGCGTCAGATTCTGTAACATTTTTCACACAGTATTATGCAGCAGAATCTTTTAAAGCATTCCAGGCAAGGTCAGTTGAAGGGGTCGGAACAGAAGTTTGCAGAAATTGGCTTTCTGTTCCAGGAATGGACGCTGGAAAACTCTTTGATGCTTTGATTGCTCCGGATTCTCCGTCTCAGTTTTTGGGATGGTTTGATGAAATACCTTATACAACTGCAACAGAACCACCTATCTCACATTACAAAGTTTTTTATCATGTTTATGCGGGTCAGGATTTCCCTGCGCAGTATGAAGTTTACCTTAAGGGAGATTCAAACACACTGCCCTGGGGGGTTTCTGAGAGAAAACTTGTTGGCAAGGGATTTATCGAGGCAGGGGAAAGAGTCCAGGAGACAGAGGACTTTACAGCAGCTTCAGGATATAATGAATTATGTATTGTAGTAAACAATCAGGAAGAGTGTGGCTTTAAGCAGGTTTCTACTGATTTTGCTGTTCAGTATTTGTCAGATAAGTTTGCAGCTGATGAAGCATC